>JAFGTR010000137.1 GCA_016934055.1 Bacteroidales bacterium
GTAAACTTATATCACGTGGCACGCATTCCTGCCTGCCGAAACGGCAGTGCAGGCAGGTTTTTTCGATGCCCGCTCACAACTTGTCTGCTTTGTTTTTTCAACCCTTAATTCGCATTAATAATTTGAATATATACAAGTATATCAATCTGGTATTTCTAAGTTTATTGTTTTGCATTAAACTAAACGGACAAATTAACCTGTTTGAAATTACTTCAAAATCAAGAGAGAATTATCAGGATTTGATTTTTAATATAACAGATAAGCACCTTGAAAATAATTTTTGGATATTGACAGCCAAAGGACAATATAAAGGGACAATTGCAGGCATCAAAATAAAGTTTAAAAATGGTTTAAAACCGGGATTATTTGAAGACGGAAGAATAGATAATACTTCATGGGCCCAGAAAGCTGTTGAGATGTCAACTATCGGAGAAGAGAGTGATAATTTCGTCAGGATAATTTCAGAGCTGTACGGGATAAAAACGGAAAAAGCATTTACCAAAAAACCAATTGTTTTTACGTGTTTCTCATTAAATTTAGAAACGGCGATTTTGGAGAATGGATATTATGAATTTAAATTGTATTTTGATGATACCAATAGAAGTGGTTTATATACAGAGATATTTTTAAATATGAACTTACCCGAAGGGTATATTGAGATACCTGATAAAGATCCACAGCACGGAGAAGATTTCATTAAGGCCATGATAAGATAAAATAACGGTGTGAGTATAATAGTGTTATCAGCTTTTTAAGCCTGCTCTTTCTTAAATTCGTTATAGAATCTCACACCAACCTGATCAACAAGCATAATAACAAATCCGGCAAACAGCAACATGCCGATTATCTGGCGGTTAGCAGCAATATGGGAGAATAAACCGGAGAGAATATCACTCCCCCTGAACCATATAAAAACACCGGTTAATACAACCAGACTAACTGCCACCAAACCTGCTTTTAAAGACAACTCAAGTATCAGATTCCGCAGTATGACTTTTTTCTCAAGTCTCCGCATGGTCTTTTCAGATAAACCTGAAGGGATGACCAGGTTGTCATCAGACATCATTGCATTGCGAAGCAATCGGTCCAGTTCACTGTTTTTTATTTGTTCCGGGGTCATAACACAAAATTATTCATTGTCCGTTAAAAATCATCAAGTATTT
This sequence comes from Bacteroidales bacterium, assembly GCA_016934055.1. Classification (GTDB taxonomy): domain Bacteria; phylum Bacteroidota; class Bacteroidia; order Bacteroidales; family UBA10428; genus UBA5072. Next base: position 1,164 of record JAFGTR010000137.1, read on the forward strand.
CAGTTAAATCCGGGACCTGTGCGATCAGCATTTCACGCAACAGGTTCCGTCCGCGACTGATATAGCTCTTTACCGTACCTTCCGGCATGCCGGTTATTTCAGAAATTTCCCGGTATGAACGTTCATCAAGATGATACAAGGAGATGACTGTACGAAAGTCAGCCGGTAATCCGGCGATAGCTGCAAGCACCACCTTGTTAAGATCTTCGTTTTCAGTCTTCTGCCAGCTTCTGTCAGACGCAGATTTAAACACTGTCGATTGATCAGGAGCGTCATGCTGAAAAGACATTTCTCTTTTCTTTTTTCGGAGATAATCAACGCATACATGGTGAGTAACAGAACCAATCCAGGTCGACAGGCGGGCATCAGCCCTGAAATGCTTTATGCCTTTAAATACCCTTAAAAAAACCTCCTGGAAAAGATCTTCACAATCACTGTTACGGCCGGTCATTGCAATGATGATGTGCCAGACCAGATTTTTGTTTTCCTCTACCAATAATCTTACAGCCGACAGTTCACCGTTATTTATATTCTCTAATAGTGTTTTATCGTCCATTTCCAACACATTAGTCTTATTATCGGATAAAATGTTGCACAATGACAAAAAAAAATAAACACTTTGCAACATTAATGCATTTATAACGACTCATTGACTAAAACAATAAAAATAATTCATTATGGAAGATGTATTAATAACAGTAGCTGTTTTTGGCGGTCTCTTTTTCTTAATAAAAGTTTTTACCGATTTTCTCCTGAAGAGAAAGCTTATCAAAGCCGGCCATGTTGATAAGGCAGGCATCCTCGACGAAACGCCAAAAAACAAGGAAGAGAACAGTTATCCAACGCTAAAATGGGGACTTATAACGCTGTTTGCAGGTTTGGGCCTGTTGGTTATATCACTGATAGAAAGAAGCGACAGCCTGAGCAATTATGGGCGACTTGTTGAATCTTATATGTCGGTTGGTATTGAACTTATTGCCATTTCACTTGGTTTCCTTTTTTATTTCATAATTATTCGCTTTAGTTCAAAATAAGTTCCTGTCTGCAGATTTAAACAGCATTACAGCTTCGATTGATTTCAAAGAAGTTGTAATGCTGTTTCTTTTTATCAGAGAAAAGGTTGAAGACATGGTTAACTATTCAAATCCCGAGGATTTGCTTTAACCTGGTGCTTTCCTGCAGAGCCTGACCTTTAGTCAGGCGGGATTGAATTATTGAATGGTTCAATCGCATTGTTCGCATTACTTACCTCTTTTTTTACACATAACTGCATAATCTTTCTTAATTTTGATCCAATATTCATAGTCCAAGATGTTCCTGGATAAATTCATTCTGATCTCATTGCTGCAGGTCTATTTTAGCATTTCCTATGCGAATTGCGTCAGGGATACTTCAATTATTCGTGATTATCTGAATGAAGCCGACAGATTATGTGCAAAATGTCCCGA
>JAFGTR010000138.1 GCA_016934055.1 Bacteroidales bacterium
AAATCGTCACGCTCCTAAAAAGCTTTACAAATCAGATATACCAAGGATTTCAAAGAACACTATATTAATTTAATCGGACACTAATGATGTGAATTAAGGGTTGAAAATCCATTTGTTAGAGGATGTAATCTGGAATGAATCTAAAATAACAGCAGCAGATAGATTCTCATAATACACAGTAACAACAACTACGACTACAACAATTACAGCAACTACAACTTTCCTCCCTTCCTATCGTATATTTCACTATATTTAATAGTCAAACATTCAATCAATGAAAAAAACAGTATTGTTCTTTATGTTATTTGTGCCTGTTGCCATTTATGCCCAGGAAACCGGCTGTATTGACGGTGACTGTGAGGATGGCAAGGGCACTTATATATATGCCAACGGTTATAAATATGAGGGTACTTTTGTAAAAGGACTGCGTGAAGGCAGGGGAAAGCTGACGGATGCCGAGGGCGGCTGGTATGACGGAGTATGGGCCAATGACCAGTTCAACGGGCAGGGGACCTACATCTGGCCTTCCGGAACAAAATACACCGGGGAATGGAAAGACGGGATGCAGGACGGCTATGGCATTTATTTTTATCCCAATGGTGATAAATACACCGGTTATTTCAAAAACAACAAATTCAACGGTAAAGGAACGTACACCTGGGCTGACGGCACAACGGAAACCGGCATTTTTGAGAATGGGGAACTGGTAAAAGAAGAATAAGAATTCTGAAAAGCCGGGGAAACAAAGGGAAGTTCATGGCCAGGTTATTACAGGAACATGTATCCGGGATTGTAATGTTTATCAAATAAAGATAAAAAAGGGCTTTCAATCAATTCATATTTTCCACTGAATAACTTCAATATCTTAAAACTGCACGACTCATTACGGAATCTGCCCCTTCAGTTTAGCCAGGTACCATTGCATAATAACGATATTGAACGGTAAATCGTAAATATGGTATTTCAGGCCGGCGTTCTTTAGTTGTTCTGCCATAGGTGCGGTAATCAAATGATAATTTACCCAGTCGACTTTCAATGTTGAATGCTTTTTAATGATGTAAGGCAAAAAGGATTTAAGGCGGGTTTTTATCTGCTGCAACCGGTATGTTAAACCGGACACCTTCATTTCATCCTCAAAACAAAGTCCGTAAGGTTTGAAATAATATTCTTCCAGCACTTCGTTGTATAACTTTTTCTTAAGTTTATACTGATAAGGCACCTTACGGAAGAATTCTACAATTTCCCTGTCCCAAAATGGTAACCGGTACTGAAATCCGAAATAGCTGAAAACGTTGGATGAGTTGGCAATGGTTTTTGATAATTTCTCGCGATAGTCCCAGTCTTCAATAAACGAATATGAATATTTCCTTCCCTGCTTTTCATAAAAAGGGGCAAAATAGGCCGCGATTTCCCTTTTAAAAATACGGGAAGCCTTCCTCCCCGGGGTAATATAATTGTATTTCAACCGGTACAGTTTTTTCACAATGGCTCTCCGTGAGTATTCAGGAGCAATACCGAACTTTGTGATCTGACTGCCGCCGAGAAAGTCACCCGAATGCCCGGGGATAAAAACCGAACCTTCAGGCAGTTTAAAATTATATTTTAAATACCGGGCCCCAAAGTATTCAAACAAATAGGAAAAGCCTGTGCCATTGGCCGCGTATGGGTGGTAGCCGGCAAAATCTTCCGAATGAATATAATCACCGGTAACTTCCGGTGAATGTTCAACAAAAATCCACCGGTATCCAAGCTTTTCAGCCACTCTTTTTGACAGGGTCACTTCATGCCTGTCTCTTTTCCCATAGGTAATACAGATTATGTTTTCAAAGCCCTTCCGCTTCAGGGCAGAAGCGATGAGCCGGGAATCGTATCCGCCGCTTAAAGGTATTACAATCTGGCGGCCGGCTGAGGATCGGATCAGCCGGTTAAAAGTGCTTTCAATAATCTCATGCAGGCGATTCTTCAAACCTGCATAATTCATTGTATATACATTACCGGTAACAAAAGAATAATACAAAAGTTCTTTATGCTCTCTTTCGCTGAAAAAATGAATTTGTCCGGGCTGTACCTGATAAATATCTGAGAACAACGTATTTTTCCCTGTTGTATACCCGGTGGCCAGGTATTCAGTCTCTCTTAATTCATTCACGCTTTTATGGCAGGTTTCTGCAAGAAAATGCGCGCTGTCGGATACTTGCATGTTCCCATTGCTGTATTTATAGAACAACGGAAATGTCCGGATGATATCGGAGGCCAATAAGGTAAAATCCTTCCCGCAGATAATCACAGCAAACATGCCGCTGGCTGTTTCCAATTTCTCTTTTAATTCCTGCAGGCCGGTCACCGATCGGAAATAACCAAACAGCGTTTCCCCGGTATAATAATTATCATTTGTATCAAACAGATAACCTTTAACAGAAATGCCGTCTTTCCGGTACCAGGAAAAACCACAATGATATATCAGGTCAATCTTTACCATTCTTTATTAATCGATTTCTGCTGTTATTCGTTTATCATGATCCTTCAACAAGGACAAATACCAGATTAAATTATAGCTTAATATGATGCAGCCAGCCATCATAAACAAACCAATTGCCAGCATAAGGCTTTTATTAAGCACGCCAATGGTCAATGCAACAAGCCTTAATGCAAGATAAATCGCATCGATCAGCATGGCTTTTTTTTGTCTGAAAAACATGTCGGGAACAAAGCCAAAAGGAGTTGCAAACAATACCAGGAACACCCAGGGCAGCAGCATACCTCCTATCTTTCCTGCTTCACGCCATTCACTCCCGAACAGGAATACAAAAACCTGTTCCGAAAAGAAAAAGAAAATAAGGAATAACACAGCAGTAACGGGCATAAGGATGCGAAGCGTGTGTGTTGCATAATAAAGCACCGGCTGTTTTGTATTGATTTTTTCAATGATCTGTTGGTTCAGGACCTTGGAGACAGATCCCACCAGTAAGGTCACCGGTGTCAACAGCACACCGGCAGCAAGGGAATACTGCCCCGCATCGGACGCCGTGAAATACTTGCTGAGCACAAAAACCGGCAATACGGTTGAAAATGTATTCATAAGGGCCAGCGGCATCCTGAACCTCGGGAAATTGATATACGTTATTGCCACCTGGCGAAGATTGCATTTCACAGCCTTTATATCCTGCCAGGCAATGAGAGATTTTCTGATGACCTGGACGGTAACCTGTACTGCAGAGGTCAACTGCCCTATGATCCTTCCAAATACCAGTCCGACATTTGTATAGCCGCTTAAACCAAAAACAAGCTTTGAAATATTGATTCCGGCGCCCTGATTAATTGAACCCTGCGAAATGATGCCATAATACTTCTTCCGGTTGGCATAGAAGGTAAAGGTGGTATATACATTGCCAAGCAGGATGGAAACGGGCACCCACACCAGAAAAGGTTTTATCTGCACATTGTTCAGTATTCTTATCGCTATAAAATCGCCGAACAACAATATGGGGATGAGGAATATCATGCATTGTGCCAGGGTCAGCAACAAAGTCAATACGACCAGCGACCGGGCATTTTCTTCTTCCCCGGGCAACAAAACTGCCTGTTCGTAAACCCCTGAAGCCAGAAAAGCCAGAACGGCGGTAATGCTCATAAACAAGGCATAAGTGCCAAATTGTTCCGGTGAATACAACCGGCTGAAAACAGGGTACAGCAATACCGAAAGGGATTGTGCAACAGCGGAACCAAGGAAGAGAATGAAGGAGTGCCTTACAAATTCCGATTTGGAGATTTTAAAAGGGAAGAAGTGTTCGGGTATTTTTGTCATTTTTAGTCGAGCATAGTAAAATCAATCTCTGTGCTCTCCTCTACTTCAATCAGTTTGCCGTCCTCGCACTTCAGGGTGCGGGCCGGATATTTTTTCAAGAGGGTATAATTATGGGTGGCCATAAGTACTGCCCTCCCGCTGGTTCCGATCTCTTTCAGTATCTCCATGATCCCTTCCGAAGTTTCGGGGTCGAGATTCCCGGTCGGTTCGTCGGCCAGAATAATGGCAGGTTCGTTGAGCAGGGCACGTGCAATGGCAACACGCTGTTGTTCACCACCAGACAACTGATGAGGCATTTTATATCCTTTGTTCTCCAGTCCCACTTTCTCCAGTACTTCGGTAATGCGTTTCTGAATAGCCAACTTATCCTTCCATCCTGTTGCATGCAACACAAAGTAGAGATTATCATGCACAGCCCGGTCGGTCAGCAGCTGAAAGTCCTGAAAAACAATACCCAGCTTTCTCCGCAGAAAAGGCACCTGGTTTCTCTTTAATTTATTCAGTTCAAATCCGGCTACTGATGCGGTACCTTTTTTCAAAGGCAGTTCAGCATTAATGGTTTTTATCAGGCTTGTTTTTCCGCTACCCACCCTGCCTATCATGTATAAAAATTCATTTTTGGCCACGGTAAAACTGACACCTGACAGCACAAGGTGATCATCCTGAAAGATGGAAGCATCCTGAAATTGAATTATTGGTTCTTCATTCATCAATGATAATGTTCGGTTTTCCGACTTGTCAAAATTATTCATTAAAATGGAAATTGAAAGCTAAGTAATTAACAGAATGATGTTAATTTAAAAAGAATAAAACGGCAGAATTCTACGTTATTAATCCGTAATTTTATTCCAAAATCAACACATTTGCCAATGCAAACCAGGCTCATATCCGTTATCATTGCCATCATTATTTCTGCCACTCTTTCAGGACAGCAGACGATTTATCATACGCAGGACAATAACCTCTATCAACGCGGTCTGGAGCTATACCGCAACGGGAAATACAGTGCCGCCCAGCAAATCTTTCATGATCTTGCCAAAAAGCGTGCAGCAACAAACACAGAGATTGCTTCCCGAAGTGAGTATTATGAAGCCATGTGCGCCCTGAAGCTTTTTAATAAAGATGCTGAATACCTTGTCAACCGTTATATTGTTAATAATGTTGAAAGCCCTCTTACCAACGACGCCTATTATGCGCTGGCAAATTACTTCTATCAGTCAAAAACCTACGGACGGGCTCTGGAATACTATCAGAAAACAGATTTTCTGCAACTCAGCAAAGACGACCTGGCAGAATATCATTTTAAAAGCGGGTATTGTCACTTTATTAAGAAAGACCTCGATAAAGCCCGATATGCCTTCGGGGAGATAAAGGATATTGACACACGATATACGGCTCCTGCCTTATATTATTATTCTCATATCAACTATTCACAAAAGAATTATGAAACTGCTCTTGACGGTTTTATGAAATTAAGGACAGACGAAAATTTCGGGCCTATTGTGCCCTATTATATCACGCATATATATTTTATCCAGCAACGGTATGAGGATGTAATCAATTATGCGCCTTCACTGATGCAGAACGTCACAGAGAAAAGAAAAGCTGAAATATCGCGCATAATAGGCGAATCATATTCCAAAACAGGCAAATACAACGAGGCCATGCCTTACCTGGAAACCTTTTATGAAGAAGCAAAGTCAGTATCAAAAGAAGACAGGTATCAGCTGGCCTATGTTTATTATAAAACAAATCAGTTCCAAAAGGCCGCAAAACTATTCGGCAGCATTACCGGAGAGGAATCTGCTCTCAGTCAGAATGCCTTATACCATTTGGCTGATTGTTACCTGAAGCTGAATGATAAAAAAAGTGCACGGATGGCCTTCTCTTCTGCTTCGAAGATGGACTTCGATCATACCATTAAAGAGGATGCACTTTTCAATTACGCTCTGGTGACTTATGAGACTTCCTCCTCCCCTTTTAACGAAGCCATACAGGGATTTAACGATTACCTCAGCCTGTATCCGTCTTCAAAACGTTCTGATGAGGCATATAACTACCTGGTACTTGCTTATCTGAACGCGAAAAACTACAAGATTGCCCTGGCTTCCATGGATAAAATAAGGAAAAAATCACCCGAGATCAACAAAGCATACCAGAAGATAGCTTATTACAGGGGTCTTGAGCTTTTTAATGACCTTCGGTATGATGAAGCTATTCAGTTGCTCAATTTGTCAGCCACACAGGGAAGCTACGATCCTGAACTACTGGCTCTCTCCTCATACTGGAAAGGAGAAGTCTGTTACAGAAAGAATGAATACAGGGAAGCCCTTGATCATTACAGCCGTTTTCTGGCACAAGCCGCAACAGCCGGTTCAGAAGAGTATAAACTGACCCATTACAATACCGGTTACTGCTATTTTGAGCTGGAACAATATCCTCAGGCCCTGGTATGGTTTAAAAGATTTCTTCCCCTGGCAGACCGGAATCAGCAAAATGTATACAGTGACGCATTGAACCGTACAGCCGATTGCTACTTTATCAGGTCTGATTATCAGAACGCCATCACATACTATGATCAGTGCATCAACGCTAAGGCTACAGGTGTTGATTATGCCATGTACCAGAAAGGATTATCACTGGGAATCTTAGGAAACCACGGCGAAAAAATTCAAACGCTCTCACGTTTGATAACCTCTTTTCCAACCTCAGCCTTAAAGGCCGATGCGCTATATCAGATCGCAGAAAGCTATGTGCGTTCTGATCAGCCTGATAAGGCTGCTGTCTATTTCAAACAGGTTATTTCAGATTTCCCGTCGAGCAGCTATGTAAGAAAAGCCCTGGTGAATCTCGGACTGCTTTATTATAATGAAAACCGTTTTGATGAATCGGTAACCTACTATAAAAAAGTTATTTCAGATTATCCGGGCACAGATGAAGCTCAGAATGCACTTATTGGACTTAAAAATGTGTATGTCGACATGAATGAGGTCGATGCCTATTTCAATTATGTAAAAGGACTTGGCGCAATGGCCAATGTTGATGCCCGGGAACAGGATTCCCTCAGTTATATCTCGGCAGAGAAACTATACATGTCAGGAGATTGCGGCCGTTCGGTCAGAAGCCTTACAAATTACATACAAAATCATCCGGATGGCAGCTTTTTACTCAATGCACATTTCTATAAAGGTGACTGTAATTATAAACTTAACCAGCTTGAAGAAGCTATTCAGTCGTTTGACTATGTTATTTCACGTCCAAAAAACATGTTTACCGAAGTAGCCCTCCTGGGAGCATCACGGATAAGGTTCAGCCAGGAAAACTATGCCGGAGCGCTCGAATATTACAAAAAACTTGAAGTCCTCGCTGAGACAAGGGCCAATATCCTTGAGGCCAGAATAGGGATGCTTCGCTGTCACTATTCTCTGGAAGAGTATCAGCCGGTTGTAGAAACAGCCAACAAGATCCTGCTAACAGAAAAACTCCCGGCTGACCTTGAGCGTGAAACGAGGTTCAAAAAGGCCAAGTCATTACTGTCACTCGACAGATCGATGCTGGCACTGAATGAATTCACAACAGTTGCAAAAGATGTTAAAAGCGCAGAAGGTGCAGAATCAAAATTCAGGGCAGCTGAAATATATTTCCTGCGTGAAGAATACGGCACTGCTGAAAAAGAGATTATTGACTTCTCAGAAAAAACAACGCCCCACCAATACTGGATGGCCAGAAGTTTCATTCTCTGGGCTGACATTTTTGTACACAGGGGAAATGATTTTCAGGCTTTACAAACGTTACAGAGCATCATCGACTATTATGAGAATAATGATGACGGCATACTGGAAATGGCCAGGAAGAAACATAAAAACCTTACTGAGAAACAGGCCCTGCCAGAAAAAACCGACGACCAGCAACAGGATCTGGAAATTGAAGTTAAATAAAAAGAAAAAGAATTGTTATGAAATCATATCGTTTTTGCTTATTTGCCTGCAACGCATTTTTACTGTTACTGCTGTTAGTGATATCTCATCAGACTCTTGCCCAGGAAATCAACAAGGAAGTATACGTTGTCAAGCCTTATGAACCCACCCTGTCAGATGCAAGTAAGATCAGCTTTATGCCTTCGGTTGAAGATATGGAAACCACTATACCCAGCTTCACCTACACAATAAGTCCTTCTTACATTGAAACCCCATTTGAGGTGAATCCTATAAGGCCTGCCCGGATGATTTCATCATCGCTTCCGAAGATATACAAAACCTTCCTTAAAGTCGGGCTGGGCAACTATATCACACCATTGTTTGATTTCAATATCAGTAATTTACACTCAAAAGACTATACCGTTGGCGCCACACTGCATCACAAGTCTTCTCATTCCAACATCATCCTTGAAAATGATGATAAGGTGCCCGGCGGTTACGCGGTCAGCGATGTGAATCTATACGGTAAAAAGTTTTTTAACAATATGACGCTTGCAGGTAACATAATGCTGGATCACAGGGGATTCAATTATTACGGTTATAACACTCATATTTTTGACATGGGTTCTTTGCCTGAAATGGATCGCGATGACATCCGCCAAAGGACTATTTTATCCGGAGGACAAGTGAGTGCTCATTCCACATACTCCGATTCATTACATCTGAATTATAGCCTGAGTGTGCGTTATAACTATCTGACAGACAAATCAGAAAATACTGAGAACATGGTGTTTATAAAAACTTCATTCAGTAAACTGGTTCATTCTTTTATGGGCGGTATCGGGCTTAGCCTGGATTATTTCAAACCTGATATGGCCATGGATACCATCGGCAATACCCGGTTCACTTTCAGCCCATATATCAGCAAACGCAGCAAAGACTGGAAATTTGTGGTTGGTTTTGATGGCGTTATTGACCAGCAGGAAATTTCGCGGTTCTATTTCTATCCCAGAGGATTGTTGGAGTTCACGGTAGTTGAAAAGATCATCATTCCGTTTATAGGCGTCACAGGAAAACTGGAAACAAATCATTATCAGAAAATAGTATATGAAAACAGTTTTATTACACCCGGCCTGAATATAAATAACACAAGCCACAAATTTACGGCTTTTGCCGGTATAAAAGGCAGCATCACTAACAATGCAGGTTTCAGGGCTGATGTTTCTTTTACCACAACAGAGAACATGTATTTCTTTGTGAATGATACAACAACGACACTAGAAAATACATTTACAGCAGACTATGACGATATTGATATCGTTCAGTATCATGGTGAACTCACTGTTGAACCTTCCACACAATGGCATGTGACGGCAGACTTCAATTATTATGACTATAAAATGTTTAAAGAGTTGAAACCATGGCATAAGCCCGAATTTGACCTGACACTTCAGGTTGCCTATAACCTGAAAGAAAAATTCCTGATCAATGGCGGACTGATGGTAATGGGTAAACGCTTTGCCAAAACATCACAGGCATTCTCTCCTGAAGGGTATATTAAATTAGATCCGGTAGCTGACCTGAACCTCGGCGTGGAATATTTGTTCTCAAAGGTATTTACAATATTTCTGGATATCTATAATATAACAGGCAGTTCATATATGTTATGGAATCAATATCCCAGCCAGCGCTTTAACTTTATGATTGGCTTTACATATAAGCTTTGAGGCTGACAGGCTGCAAGAATGTTTTAATGAGGTTTTATATATTCACGCTGGAAGTATAGATCGAAGAACCAAGAACAAAGATCAAAGATCAAAGAAAACTACAAACTTTACGACTTCCAGACTAACAGCCTAACAACCTTCTTGACCAGCAGACCATCAGACCAGCAGACCAGCAGACCAGAAGACAGGCCCACAACCCACAACCATAACAACCATAACAATCACAACAATCACAACAATCACAACAATCACAACAATCACAACAATCACAACAATCACAACAATCACAACAGCCATAACAATCACAACAACCGACAACCTCCCCTTCCCTCCCCTCATTTTTCCACACCATAATCCATTATCCCTCAATCCTTTAAAAGTGTTGATTTTTTGTTGATAAATCCTTGATTATTAATGATTTTTATAACTTCTGTCACCTGAATTTTTAGTAAATTTGTAGGCTAATTTCAGGGTATTATAAAAAACATTTTTAAGGAAAAGGAAATCAGAGATGGATGCAGAAAAAAACAATACGGTAAACGGAAACGTTGAAGGCAACAATCTTAATCTAAAAAATGAATATTCGGCAGGCAACATTCAGGTACTGGAAGGATTGGAAGCTGTACGGAAAAGGCCTGCCATGTATATAGGCGATGTCAGTACAAAAGGGTTGCATCATCTTGTTTATGAAGTTGTTGACAACTCAATCGATGAAGCTCTCGCCGGCTATTGCAATGAGATCGGTGTGACCATTAACGAAGACGGATCGGTTACTGTCAGGGACAACGGTCGTGGTATCCCCACTGATATACACCCCAAAGAAAAAAGGTCGGCACTGGAAGTTGTAATGACGGTTCTTCATGCAGGAGGAAAATTCGATAAAGACTCATACAAAGTATCAGGCGGATTGCATGGTGTGGGTGTTTCATGCGTAAACGCCCTTTCAAGTCACCTTTCGGTGATTGTTTGTCGCGACGGTAAGCTGTACCAGCAGGAATATGAAAGGGGGAAACCACTCTACCCTGTTAAGCTGATCGGAGACAGTGATCAAAGTGGCACAGAAGTGACTTTTATACCGGATTCCCAGATATTCATCACCACAGATTTCAACTTTGAGATACTGTCTTCAAGGTTGCGTGAACTGGCTTATCTTAACAAAGGAATACATTTGCGGTTAATTGATAAACGTGAGATTGAGGAAAACGGTAATGGCAACGGCAATGGTAATGGTAACGGACATGTATCTGAGAACAGTAAAGACAGTGGAGAGGTCATTAAAAACCATTATCGTGAAGAGAGTTTTTTCTCAGAGAACGGACTGCCTGAATTCGTAGAATTGCTGGATGCAAATCGCGAGAAGCTCACCGGGGTTATATCCATAGAGAATACCAAAAGTGATGTGCCGGTTGAAGTTGCCATGCAATATAACACCTCATTTACAGAAAATGTCTTTTCTTATGTCAACAACATCAACACCATAGAAGGAGGCACTCATCTTGCCGGCTTTCGCCGTGGTCTCACCCGGACATTGAAAGCATACGCTGAAAAATCGGGTATGCTTTCCAAGCTTAAGTTCGACATTAACGGGGATGATTTCAGGGAAGGTCTTACTGCCATTATATCGATAAAAGTTGCTGAACCTCAGTTTGAAGGGCAGACTAAGACCAAGCTGGGAAACAGTGAAATTATGGGATCAGTTGACCAGGCTGTTTCATCAGCGTTGACTAATTTTCTTGAAGAGAATCCGCGTGACGCCAAGACCATTGTCCAGAAAGTCATTCTGGCTGCCCAGGCGAGACATGCTGCCCGTAAAGCCCGTGAACTTGTCCAGCGCAAAGGGGTTCTCTCCGGCTCAGGACTTCCGGGCAAACTTGCTGACTGCTCCGACAAGGATCCTTCCGTCAGCGAGATATATATTGTTGAGGGCGATTCTGCAGGCGGTACAGCCAAGCAGGGACGCGACAGACAATTTCAGGCCATACTGCCGCTCAGAGGTAAGATACTAAATGTTGAAAAAGCAATGCCTCATAAGATATTTGATAACGAGGAAATACGAAACATTTACACTGCTCTCGGCGTCAGCGTTGGGACGGAAGATGACAGCAAAGCTCTGAACCTTGAGAAACTGCGATATTACAAGGTGATCATCATGACAGATGCTGACGTCGATGGCAGCCATATCACCACACTCATCATGACATTCTTTTACAGACATATGGAAGACCTGATCACCAAGGGACATCTTTATATTGCCACTCCTCCGCTTTATCTCGTAAAGAAAGGCAAGACCGAGAAATATTGCTGGTCTGAAGAAGAACGAAAGATGCTGGTTGAAGAATTGGGTAAAGGTAAAGAAGGAACAGTGCACGTTCAGCGTTACAAAGGTCTGGGCGAGATGAATGCAGAACAGCTCTGGCAGACTACCATGAATCCTGAAACCAGGACATTACGGCAGGTTACCATTGAAAGTGCAGCAGAAGCCGACCGCATCTTCTCCATGCTCATGGGTGATGATGTCCCGCCACGCAGAGAATTTATTGAAAAACATGCCAAATATGCCCGTATTGATGCCTAATGCCTTGCCATTCAGCAGAACTTGCGCATTCATTTTATTGTCTGTTACCGGTTTTTTGCAGGCCCTGAGCCAGCAGCCTCTCACACTGCCTCCTGTGGCAGAGATAAAATGGGAACTGGATTACAGCATCTACCTCAAAATGGCCGATGACTCAGCTTATACTTTTGATATCCGGGGGCTTTTCCACATTAAAGATGAAAAGCGTCAGACAACAGGTGAATTTGTGCTTTATCCTGTCAGTCTCGGAGAAGATTATGTTAACGGTATAACGGCTATGAACAATGAAAACGAGCATGATGCCCATTCATTTAAAACACTCTGGAGCGCATTGCATGAAGCAGTTGGTGGCGGATGGGCGCATCTCAACAACTGCCTGCTTTATGCACTCGAGACCCAATATCTTCAGCTTACGGCTCCGTTGATGAAAAGACCTGCAACCAAATGGAAACCTGATCCTGTTACAGAGAGTTATCTGCGTACACGGCGCTGGAAATATTATGTTCCTGTTAACCAGAAAGCGGCCAGGAAGGAATATGAAATAAGAGTTAAAGATAATGAACACGGAGACTTAAAAAGTATTCCGGATTCTTTTATTGAATTGTTTATGTCAACCGGCAACAAAGAGTATAAGAAACTGCACAAAAAGAAAGCATTCAAGAAAACAGCACAGATCGACCTGGTAAAGATCATGCTGGGCGTAAAATACCTGGGAGAGCCTCAGATTCTGTATATGCGAAGCGCCGTATTGAATGCGGTTAAAAACTATTCAGCCAATAAACTGCCGGCTGTTGTTATCTTTGATCGTTTTAACGCTGCAGCAGTGATGAGTCTCGATCAGGGAGGATACAAAATCGATGCAATAGCCTTCCGTAATGCTGAAGCCCTGACTGCCAGGGAAGCCGATGAAAAGAAGCTGCAGATCCAAAAAATCATTGATGATATCAACGTATACAACAGGAACCAGTTCATGCAAAGGCTTAACCGGTATTATAATCCTTGAGATGATGATTGACCGGGTAAGATCTGAAGGCTAACTCTTCATCCGTGAGGTATCCGGTATCAGGGTGGTTCACCACCAATACGGCATTGTCAGGGGAAAACGCAGATCGTATTCACCTCACTCCAAAACGACATCTTTTTTCCATTAACACACCATCAGATGAAAATCCGCGGATAATAAATTCATAATCACCTTTATTATCTGATGTGGTAAACTCCAGGCTGGCCTTATTGCCCGGTCTTATTGTGATTTTCGGATTCCAGTAAAGACAGTTCCGGAAATCAGGAATCCTTGATTCATTCTGGTTATCAGCAAAGCTTTCTACAGCTGATGTTTGCTGTGACGATAACCCTTCAATAACAAAAAAGGATGAGTTCAGGGGCAGGTTTATTCCGGCCAGATCTCCTTTTTTGGAAAAGATGCTGACAACACCGCCGTAAATGATATCTCCCTTTATATAAAGGTTGTTGATTATTTCTATTCGTTGTAATTTCCGGGGCGGCACCGCCAGCAAATCATCGAGGTTGGAAATTGGCACAAGATCGAGTAAAATCAGCGGATTGTAAGAGGCCAGATCAGCACTGACCCTGGGATGCCCGCTCACCACCACCGTATTAACACCCTTTCTTTTGGTAACAGAAACTTCAGGCACCAGTTCAAAAAATACCTCTCCCAAAGTCGGCAGGGCAATAAAATCATCAATATATACAGTGCGACAAGGCTGTCCGTAAAAATAAAGGCCGGTGCTGTCCTGCTCATCCCTTGTAACTGCGGTATCCCTGTTTTTAGCATAGGCCTTTTTTACCTGACTGTTGATCATCATTTCAACGGCAAGTGACCGTTCATTATCACTGAGGGTGAATGCCTCTGTGCTTATAGCACCGTTATGGTTGGCAAAATCCTTGTCAATTCGTATTTCAAGCCTGTCTCCGGTCACATTATGCGCCGAGATGAACATATCCTGCCGGCCTGTAAAGGGCAGTAATGAAAAATAAAATTTCCCGTCTAAATCCGTATAATAGCCAAGATAATCTCCGTTTTCCCGAAGCATAGATAGTTGAACAAAAGTATTTCTGACCGTTTCACCATTATTGTTCAATACTTTTCCGGATACTGACAGACCTTTTGTTTCTGGAATGAACTGCATCAGATAATGCTCATCATCAGATGCTTCATTCATTTTTACCACACCTGAACCATTTGGGTCAACAGCTCCGCAACGTGCAACTGAAATACAATAGCTGTCAGAAATATTTTTAATAAATGGAGGTATGTCAATTGAAACCATAACCTTTTCACGGCTGTTATAAACAGCTTTATCGGTTTTGCATCCTATGGGCATCATCAATACATTGGTGCTGTCATTAGGAGTCAAAACAGTTGACGATTCTGAATTGCCGGCAGCCGGAATATTAACTTCCTGAATATATGGATTAACAATCTTAATCCGGTTATAGGCATAATCACGGGGTGAGAAATTGCGCATCCACCTGGTATATGAACGAAGCAAATAATAACCCGTTGGTATGTTATCAGGAATCTGAAGGAAGCCAGCGGCCTCATCTTCAAGCAACGGAATTTTTACACCTGCAACCATTGCCCCATCGGGTTGCACCAGCTCGATGTAAAATATTTTACTCCATCCGGCTTTTCTAACATGCCGGTCAGACAGATTGAACACTGAAAAGCATAATTCTTCCCCTGCCACATAAATATTCCTGTCAGTCAAAACAGCATATTTTTCATTATAGCCATCATGCATTATCACCGGAGACCTGTATGCCTGTGCTAAAGTATTTCCGTTAATGAAAAGAGCGGCCATAATGCCGGCAATGATAAAAGCCATATGATGTTGTGCGGATCTCATAATCACTCCCAAAAATCAGGTTTTGTTAATGTCCCTCCCCGTTTTCTGCAATCAAAACAATATTGTTCAGCATAATCCCAGGGCCCTGATTCTGTCAACGACAGGTTAACCAGAAATATGGGATAAGTCGTTTTTTTAAAAGCTTTCAGGAAGTCGTTGAGTTCTGCCGAACTATATCCGGCAAGCTCGCAATATGGCGTGTGAATTATAAAACCAAAATTACGGGGGACAAATATTCTTTTCTGTGTTATGCCGGCAGCCATGAAATATCCGAGAACGGCCTCATCGGGGTGGCTAATACAATGAATATTCCCTTTTATGCTGGCTGGCTGTGTTTCATAAAACCCGCCCGTACTCTGCGATTGACGCTGTAATGTATTCCAGTAATTGTAAGCCTCATCACTTATTGAATACTGGCTAACCAGAAGGCTGTATTTTACACTTAAACGTTGAGACCGGTTTGAAACAAAATTCAGCGGACACCGTGTGATCTTCCCTGATGTCAGGTTCTTTGTCGTAAAGGTGATAATATCATACAGATCTCCTGAGGACCAGCAATAAAAAAGAGAGTCATAATATTCAGGAGAATAGTGGATCTCACCGTCGTAATAATCAGCAACCATATATGTTGAATGATACTCCCATGCTTCCGACAGGTTCCAAAGAAAATTCCGGGCCGCAAAACCCGAAGCATCAGCATCAACATAAAATTGGATGCCGTAAAGCGGAACATCAGGATTTTCCGTTTCCAGTGTTTTCTCTTCAAAATAGACATCCTCCACAGGCGGACATGGCAAAATGGTTTCACTGTCTGACATGTATTGTTTTCCATCAGGAGTGATCACTTCAACATGATAATATGTTCCTTCATTAAGGAATTCTTTTCCAATCCAGCACTGGTATTTACCCTGTGCATATTCAGTAAGGTTAAACCGGTTATCTTTATCATCAGCAATGGTGACCATGCAATTACTGACAGGATAAAAATAAGGATCGTTGTATGATGTTGACTTAGATACTTCAACGGAATGATATCCTTCCTGGTCAGTTATCCTGCCGCTGATCACAACCATCGCGGAGATATCTTCAACTTCCGGTTTAAAAGGATCAATGCAGCTGCTGATAAAAATCAGCAACAACATGCCTGAAATGCCGTTCCTAATCACTTGCATAATTACCAAACTTGAAATTCCATGTAATCGTAAATATGGGCATACCAAAAATTGACATTTTATAACTTTCAATCTTTTGGCCCTGGGCTTCGAAGAAAACCGAATAGGCATTTTTCCGGCCTGTTAGATTATATACATTGAGCATCCATGAACTGTGTGCCAGCTTACGGGCTTTAAGATTCCCTTCAATGTTAATGGAGAGGTCCATTCTGAAATAATCCGGTATGCGATATTCATTCCGCAATGAATAAAACATATGTTCACGGTTATTGATGTAATAGACGGCAACCGGATAGGTTACAGGTCTTCCCGTATTATAAACGATGTTGGATCCAATACTGAGCTGTCGGCTGAAGCGATAATTAAAAACCGCGTTAACAGCATGTGGCTTATCATAATTCGAGGGATAGGCCAGTCCGTTGTTTATCCTGTCCCAGGAATTCGGACCGTCAACCAGCATAGTTGAGCTGGAATAACTGTAAGACAACCATCCGGAAAGCCGGCCTGTATTTTTACGGAGCATGAATTCCACACCATAGGCCTGCTGTTCACCCTGCAACAACTGTGTTTCAATGGGCTCTTCTGATATGAAGCTGGCGCCATCCTTATATTCAATGATATCCTTTGTTTTCTTGTAATACACCTCCGTGGAAAAATTGATGTCTTTCTTTTCAAAGTCTTTGTAAAAACCAACTGACACCTGATTGGTATGCGGAGGCCGGATATGATAATCACAGAGCTTCCATTGATCGGTAGGTGAAACCGCCAGGGTGTTGCTCAGCATGAAAAGATACTGCCGTGTTTTGTTATAGGACAATTTTACAGAGCTGTTTTCGCCTGTGCGTATATTCAGGGCCCCTCGCAGTTCAGGGCCTGAATAAAAAGCCACAAGGTCTTTTCCGGAATACCGGATTGTATCTGCAACGTAAAGATCACTTCTGGGACTCCCTGAAAAATAGTCATAGACCACTGCCGGACCTGGCATGCCATAAAAACTGTAACGTAAGCCGGCCGATAAAGTAAGGCCTGGTATGATTTCATATTCATCTGAAAGATAGAGGGCTGTTTCCACTCCTTCTTCCTTACCAAGCGCTACCACATTCCTGGTTGAAAGAGAGCCTTCCGGCCTTACCGTTCCTCTGTCAAGCTGATACAATAAACTGTTTAATCCAAAAGTGACCAGGTGATCCTGTCCGGGGATCCATACGAAATCAGTTCTGAACTCATAATGCCCGATGGAATAACCATGCTTATACGACATGGATGATGATTCACTGCTATCGACAGTCTGAAATGCATATTCCGATGCGATCAGCGCAATTTCCGATGTCAGGTTAGGACGCCACTGATGTTTCCAGTCTGCTGATGCCCCCCTGTTATCATACTCAAAATGCTGATTCTTGGAAGCCAGTGAAAACTTGTCATGGCTGTAATAACCAAAAACCCTGATTGAATTCTTTTCATTGGGTTCAAAATTCAGGTGTCCCGCCAGGTCATAAAAAGCTGCCTTGCTGTTTCTCAATTCAGGATTTTCAAGCTGCGACAAAAGCCAGTCTGAATAGGTAGAACGTGCCGCCAGGATAAAAGAATGCTTTTCCTTCTTAAGAGGACCTTCCACCATGAGATGGCCTGTAACCGGACTGATACCACCGCGGGCTGTTAGCTTTTTCTTATTGCCCCTTGGAGAATTCAGAATAAAAATTGAAGAAAGCCTGCCTCCGTATTTGGCCGGGATATTGCTTTTATACAAAGTGAAATCTTTTACGAGATCAGGATTAAAAGCAGAAAAGAATCCCAGCATATGGGAAGTGTTATAAACCGGTGTTTTGTTAATAAAGAACATATTTTGGTCAGCTCCGCTGCCACGTACATTGAAACCAATCGTACCCTCCCCCATTGTCTGTACACCGGGAAGCATCTGGGCCACCTTTAACACATCACGTTCTCCCATGACAACAGGGATTTCCTTGATTGTTTTCAGGGTTATATGCTCATATCCCATTTGTGACCCCCTTACAACATGAAACCTGTCAGCTGTTATTCTGACTTCATCAAGAGGGATCAGCTTGCGATCCATTTCAATGATCAGTGGCCCGTCAGAATGCAGGGCAAGATAATAGTTTATTTCCTCCATACCCAGGCAATTGAAGGTCACATCGTATGTGCCGGGTGGTAAAGTGACAAGAAACTGCCCGTCGGCATCAGTTGCATATCCAATGCCTGTCTCTCTTACAAAAACCGTAGCCCCAATAAGAGGCTCTCCTGTTTCCTTATCAGTGATCCTGCCTCTTACTGACACCATCTTCCCTGGCTTTCTGTGGTCAGGAGATCCAACGTCAAGGGTTTCAACGATTCGTTTTTTACGCCCTTCGAGGTAGGTCTTTTCTGTTTCTGTAACAAAACCATTCCTGCCCCTCAAGGCATTAGTATTTTCTATACCTGCCATATCATCAAACTGAGGTAAAAATGTGATAAGGGCAGCACCTTTGGTAATGATAACTGTCTTCGATGTATCAATAAAATAATGAAGATCTTTATTTCGGAAACTGTTTGACAGCACAGCTCTCAAACTCAATGAATCACCTTCTGCATCAACTGTAATATCTTCAATCCATTCATCCCTGAAAAAAAAGCGCGCTCCTGTCTGTTGTTCTGCTTCCCTGACGAAAAAACTGAAAGGTATTTTTTTATAGTTGCCCTGTATTAACAGATCAGGTTCCTGTGCAAAGACATGCAGAGACAGCAGCAAACACAATATGATTCCTGATATTTTCATAACCCGCCCTGAGTATTTAACATTTGTCCTTCCCTGAGGCTGTAACAGAAAAGGATGAGATCATACATTTTTTGATCAGAAACATCACGAAGGGTAATCCTGTTCTCTCTCATATAGGCCTTTATGGCATGATGCACCGAAACAGGGAACAGTTTTCGGAAAGATCTCTTCCCTTTAACAGGAAAGATCTGACCATCAATGAACAGAAAAGCATCCTTCTTCTCATTGGTATACTGGTTGTAACTCTCCAGTGAATTATTAAGGGGCACCAATTCTTTATGCCAGAAATAGAGGCATTTCAATGAATCTGTTCCGATCTCCTGGCAATATTGAGGACCCTTCTTTGGCAAGGTATAAATGCGAAAAAACTTTTCTCCTATTTCAAATCCCTCAATGAAATCGTTTATCAGCACTATCTCACCATATCCTCCTATATTCTGGGGATAACGCATTAATACCCGCTGGTTGCAAATATCATATTTTAGCCTTACCGGTTTGTATTCCCTTTGATGGATGATGATACTCCCTGTCATGAATTCATCCGGTTCCATAAAGGCATGACCGGGAGCAAAAGGATAAAGATCATAGTGTCGTGTGCCGTGAATCAGATGCTGATCAGCTTGCTGCAATTGTGCAAACCGCCACATCAGTATCTCCACAGTATCAGCGTTGGTCTCCTGTGCATCAGCAGACCGGACCCATAATACAGGGAGGAATAGTAAAAACAGGCAGGTACGAAACAAAACGTGTTTGTCAACCCTGTCAAAAACTGATGTAAAATACTGTCTGTCTGAAAAAATCATTTATACACATGGAAAGAATAAAACATTTCAGGGTTGAAATAAAAAGTCATCGGCTGGTTTAAAGCAAAAATCGGTTTCTTGTATACCCTTGAAAAAATAAAATGCAAGTATAATAAAACAATCCGGATTATACCACCACGATTGTCACTGTTTTTGTTTTTACCTGAAAAAACCGACAGATCAAAAAAGACTGTCGACATTTTCTGAGAAAATATCGACAAAAAAGGATTGTATATCTGAACCGCAGAAAACCGCTGATTGTAAGATGAACCATGATAGCCCTGGTAACAGAAATTTATACGCAGGCGGGCATTGGGAGGAAGCAGATCAAAAATCAAAGATCAAAGACTAAAGACCGAAGATTCAAGAATCTAGAGCCAAGAACAAAGACGATTACAAACTTTACGACTTCCAGACGAACAGCCTTCTTAACCAGCAGACCAGAAGACCAGCAGACCAGAAGAAAGGCCCACAACCATAACAATGAAGCCCTAACGACAAATATCCTGCTGCTCACCCAAAACACCAAGCTCTTCGAGTTCCTCTGTGTTAACGGCAGGTATACGATTGCTGCGGAGTTTTGAAAGGACAAGTTTCCCTGTTTTTCTGGCAGATCGTCTGTTGGCAAAAGTCTTTTTCCCGGCAACAGCCGGTATACAATCCTGTGTAATAAAAGGCTTATTGTTTTTGCTTATTTTGTAACCCCAGCCTTGTTCAAACCTGACAACCTGCATATCATAACGAACATCCGAGGCTTTCCGGCATGCATGAGAACCTGCCGCCAACATTACAATTATCGGGATAACTGCAGCATTCCTTTTATTAATCATCCTCATCATATTCAGCCAGTGGATCGAAAGCCCATATATCATCGAAATAATAGCTGCTGCTGCGACCTGTGGCAACATAGGCACGATTTCCGGCAACAAAGGCTATGGCATCAGCCCTGCCCGAACCTTCAAAGGCAGTCTTCTTTTCCCACAGGTCGGTAGCCGGATCGTATTCCCAGACAATATTGCCGGCTGAGCCTTCTCCCCCAGTAGCCACATATCCTTTCCCGTTCAGTGAAAAAGCCACTTTATTAATACCTTTAATGGAAGTATATTCATCATCAAAGCTTTCATCAGAAACATTGGATATGGGATTCTTTTTAGCCCATGAATCTGTCAACGGATCATATTCCCAGAAATCATCCTCATAAACGCCGTTGTCGACGCCATTGCATACGTAAGCCTTACCGTTAATGACAAAGCCTACAGCATCTCTCCGTTTGCTTCCGCCGACACTGGTCATCTGTGTCCACAGATCAGAAGCAGGATCATACTGCCAGAAATCTTTAAGATAATAATCATCATAACCGGTACCGATATAGCATTTATTATTAATTGTTAAACCGATAGCCCCGTATCTTGCCGAGCCGCCGAAATCCGCTTTCTGGGTCCATGTATTCAGCGAGGGGTCGTATTCCCAGAAGTCCTTCATTTTATCACGGCCATCATATCCGGTCCCAATATAGCCCTTTGAATCAGTAGCGAACCCCACCGCGCCGTTGCGCGGGGCACCAGGAACATCGGCGCGTTGAATCCATGTATCGCGGTCAGCATCATATTCCCAAAAATCACTCAGACGATCCCTGCCATCATAACCCGAGCCAACATAACCCTTGTTACCAATGGCAAACCCGATAGCGTCACTCCTCGGAATACCTTCAAAATCAGACATCTCAATCCAATTACCCACAAGATCTTCATCATCATCATCGTCGTCGTCGCATGAAACGGCAATCACAAACAAAGGAAGAATTAAACACAATGTGTAAATAAACGAAACACCATGATTTGTTTTTACAGGGATATTCAAGATCGGTATTTTTTTCATGATACAATTTGTTAATTTTATGCGCACAAATATATTTATTTTACATCAATCACAAACATATTTAACAGGGGATACAATAATAAACAAAATAAAAATAGATTTAATAGAATACTATATCGACGAACACAATTTTAAGAAAGATTAACATTTCCACAAACCATTAAATTTTTGTCGTACAGAATATTTTCACTTTATTTGCGTTTTTCATTTTTAAAGTTTTGCATTATTTTTTTGGTATATTTTGATTTATTTCATCAGGCATAGTATGTTAATTTGTCACCTTTTTCAGAACTTATGAATATTGGGAAATATCATTTTGTTTTCATTTTAGTAACGGTTGCTTGTGCAGGTATATTGTTGTATTCATGTAATGATGAAAACGAATTTACGCTGGGCGATGATTTTGTTGAATCTTCAACTCATCTGTCCATCGTCGATACTTTTTCTGTTGAGATGTCAACCGTCATACAGGATTCTGTTCCAACTTCAGCAACCGGAGCCATGCTGGTTGGCAAATACCAGGATACTGTCTTTGGCAGTATCAGTTGTATCAGTTATTGTCAAATTGGTCTTCCCTCAACCATAAGCCTGGGTGAAGATGATATTTATGACTCCATTGTACTGGTCCTCGAGTATTCGAAATACTTTTTCGGTGACACAAACAGTCTTGCAGAACTGAGTATACACCAGCTAAATGAAAGTATTGAGCTGCATGATAACGGTTATCTTTACAATACTTCAAGCTTTGCTTACAAGAATAATGCCCTGGGGAGTGTTCAGTTCCTGCCTTCACCTCACAGCACTGAAAAAACCGTCAACATTAAATTAAGCAATGCTTTCGGCATTGACCTGTTCAACAAATTCGTTGAAAAATCAGAAATCGTTTCCAACGAAATAGATTTCCTTGAATATTTAAAAGGTATTGCCATTGTATCTGATGAAAGCATGCAGAATATCATCCTGGGGTTTAAGGCTGTGGAAGGTTCACCTTATATTCGTCTTTATACACATCAGATTGAACAAACCGAGGTAACCAACTCTTATGATTTTCCTCTGATTTATGAAGATTATCAGTTTAACAAAATTCATTACGACTTCAGCAACACCTGCCTTCAATATACCGATGATGAAAGAACGGCAATCTCTTCAGAAACTGCAGACAACAAAGCTTTCATTCAGGGATATCAAAAAATTATGACAAAATTAAGGTTTCCGACATTGCCGCACATTTTATTGAATGAAAGAGGTGTTATCATGAAGGCTGAACTGGTCTTTCATCCCGAAAAAACAAGTTATTACGATTTCGATCTTCCTGATGATGTAATTCTGTACGAAACAGACTATACCAATAAACCAACCGCCCTTTTATATGATGATGATGATAATGCAAAAACGGCAGAAAGAGTCGTTGATAATGTATACCATGAAAATACATACTATACTTTTGACATCACTGATTTTATTATACAGGAATTCTCCGATTCATATTTTGATGTCGACCATGGTCTGCTGATATCTTTATACGACAAATCCTATCAGCTCAACTTTGAAAGGATCGTAATTGAAACCGAAAGTCCTGCTCCGAAGCTGAGATTATATTACATGACCTACTAATTATGATGAAGATGATAAAAAAAAGTTGGTTGCCAGCCATAATATTGATAACCATCGGCCTGATCAACACAGGTGCACAGACGACTTCATCACCTTATACTGTATTCGGTGCCGGACTGATTGAAAACAGCAGTATGGGCGCAAATAAGGCTATGGGCGGGACAGGAATAGGATTGCCGTGCTCGGGATCACTGAATAATCTTAATCCTGCTGCCTACAGTGGCATTGACAGTCTTTCCTTCCTTTTTAATATAGGCCTCTTTGGAAAGTATACCCGTTATAAATCAAATGAAGTCACACAGGATCAGATTGACGGAAACCTCCGTTATGTTGCGATGGGCTTCAGAATCACAAATTGGTGGGCAACAAGCCTGGGTGTTGCACCATACAGCTCCGTGGGTTACAGAATTCTATCAACAGCTCATATCGATGGTGATATGACTGAGTATACCAGGACATATGCAGGAAAAGGAGGCATTAACCAGTTTTATTCCGGTCATGCATTCCGGTTATTTAAAAACCTGTCCCTGGGTATAAATCTCGCTTATTTATTCGGGACTATTCACCGGGAGGAAATATTCAGTTCAGGCGGTCAGTTTGGAGGCTACAAAATTGAAGAAAACTATAATTTCAGGAGTCTTTATACTGATTTCGGCCTTCAGTTTTCAGTTTTCCCGGGCGACTGGGAATGCACACTGGGTCTGATCTATGGCAATAAAAAAAGCCTGAAGGCTTCGGGCGATATCAATCTTACCTATAACTATAATTCTGTTGAGCTCGACAATAATGAAAAAAGCGAGTTTTCCATTCCGGCAAAATACGGCATCGGACTTGGTATTGAAAAAGCACAGAAATTCAGATTTGGTGTAGATTATGAAAGACGGGACTGGTCAGATGTTGATTTTTACAATCCATTGCTGTCAGTAAGAAACAGCGAACGCCTGTCGGCCGGGATTGAATATACACCATACAGTCATTACAGGGAAGGTTTCTTCAAACGACTGTACTATCGTCTTGGAACTCAGTTTGAAAACTCAAATCTGATCATTGAAGGCGAACCCGTCAATACAACTTCAGTCCTGGCAGGGATCGGTATTCCTCTCAAAAATGACTTCAGTATGATTAATGTAACCCTGGAAGCAGGAAAGAACGGAACAACAAATAAAGGATTGATCCAGGGGAACTACCTTATGCTTCACATAGATTTATCCCTCCGTGATATCTGGTTCAGAAAGCCTAAATATGATTAGGGAATAACAGGCATGCAGCCTGCCTGCCGTCGGGCAGGGCCTGCAGTCTTGAAGTCTTCTGGTCTGATGGTCTGAT
>JAFGTR010000139.1 GCA_016934055.1 Bacteroidales bacterium
AATGAATCGAATTATTATGCCTTATCAATGTCCAATGAGCAGGTTATCATTCATACTGAAGGAACCGGCAGTCCCGGTATGTACACATACCACAACGGCAGGCCGTTATCAACCAGGGACGCTGATCATGATGCATCCTCTTCCAGTTGTGCAAGCTATTATAATAAAGCAGCCTGGTGGTATGCCAGTTGCTGGTCGGGAAGCTTCTGGGGCGGAGGTGGACAGGTATACCAGGATGCACCATACTGGACAGGAAGTAGCACGGAATATTTCGATTATGGCTCAATCTGGCTTAAAGGTACGTGGGTGCCGGAATTTTCCTCGGCAGTGACAGACTCAGTAACAGATACAACGCTGTTTTCGGCCGTCATACACGGTCGTATTACCGATTATGGCAACACAATGCCAACAGCACACGGTATTTGCTGGAATACCTCAGGTACTCCCGTTATTATCGATAATCATACCAATGAGGGTAAAGTCACTGCAACAGGAAAATTCTCTTCGGCAATAACAGGACTGGAACCCAATACAACCTATTATGCAAGAGCTTATGTTACTAATTTTGCAGGGACAAGCTATGGTGATGAGCTGAGTTTTACATCCCTTGCTGATATTATATTACCCATAGTCATCTGCAACGATACAATAGTTTATTTGAATGCTTCAGGGAAAACAGCTATCGATGCCTCTTTTATTGATGCAGGAACAAGCGATAATCATCGTATTGACTCACTGTATTTAAGCAAATATCTTTTTAACAACAGTCATATGGGGGCCAATACAGTGTGGTTGTATGCACAGGATGTTTCCGGCAATGTTGATTCCTGTTCTGCTGTTGTAACAGTAACAGATACCATTTCACCTGTTGCCGTTATAGAGAACGCTTTAAAAAAACCCGTATTGTGGAATACGTTGCGGTCGGAAAGTGAAGTTGAGAACAGTATAATGGGGCCTGACGGAATAATCGTTGGAGAGGTTAGTTTCGACAGTATTGTAAAATATGGCAATGGCATTACACCCAATACAGGCAATGCAGGCAGTGGAATCGATTTTCCAACCACTACGGTTTCTCCGGATAGTGGCAGTATTGAAATGTGGGCAAAATTTTATGAAATCCCAAAAGCATTCAGTCACGGAGTATATGGCCTTGTCAACGCAAATCACTGGAGCCATAATGTATTGTCATTTACCTGGTACAATCCCGACCTTTTGCAATTTGTATTATGCTTTAACGGCACTACTATTTCAGCTCAAACCTATGGCTTTACACCGGAACTAAACACCCCTGTGCACATAGCCTGCGTTTGGGACAGGAATGGTATAGATGGGTCTGACGATTATATGCGCATATATATCAACGATAATGTTGTTGCTTATAATTCAACCGATAATGCCTGGGGAAGTGATAATTCTGCAGGTAATTTCAGAATTGCCACAACATGGGATAACAATTTTAGTACCAACAGATATTCAGTTGAAAATATTAAAGTTTGGGATTATGCAAGAACAGATTTCATGTCAGCGGATGTTGAAATAACCGAGTGGGATACTGTTTATTTCGCCGGGAATGCATCATTTGACAATGACGGAATTATTGATTACAGCTGGATATTTCACGATGGTATAAGCGATACGTTATTGCACGGAACAGATCTGCAATACAGGTTTAATAAATTTGGTGATTACAAAGTCATACTTCAGGTGACCGATTCAACAGGAAATGTCGGCTCAGACACCGTAACTGTTAAAGTAAATATAAGAAAGTTGACTGTAACTTCATCTTCAGGCGCCGGAGGCCGGATAAATCCTGCCGGTGATAGCATTGTTGATAACCGGAGTGAAATTGAATATACGGTCACACCTGATTCAGGCTATTATGTCAGAGATATTACCATTGATGATATCAGCGTGGCAGATGCGGCAGAGTTTTCAGCCGGAACAGCGCATGTTTCCGTGGTGGTAAATAATAATCATGTCATTAATTCATATTTTGAAAATATAGTTTACAGATGGCCCTTTGTTAAGGAGATTCAATATGGGCAAAGCCTTTCTGAATCTTCTTATTATAACGACTCAACAAGAGTGCCGGGTGAATTTATTTTTAAAAATCCCGGATATATACCAGATGACACAGGAACTTATCTGGTAAATATATTTTTTGTGCCGGACGATACATTAAGAGCATGCAGACTTGTTAATACAGTTAGTATTACTGTAACCAAAGCAGATCAATCGATAGATTTTGCTGTCATTGAGGACAAAACATGTGGTGATAATGATTTCACGCTAAATGCATTGGCCAGTTCAGGGCTAAGCACTACCTATAGTAGTTCAGACACAACCGTTGTTTCAATTCATGACAATGGTGTATCTATAACCGGCATAGGCATTGTTACAATAACAGCAAGACAACCCGGTAATCGATATTACAATGCAGCACCTGAAGTCTCACAGGAATTCATTGTTGGATCGGTTCCCTTTGACATAACGGAAGATGGAGCAAACCTGATCGTCAATAATACAGACTATGCCTGTCAGTGGCTTAACTGTGATACTGATTCCCCGATCTCAGGTGAGACGAACCATGTATTTACTGCTGAAGAAAGCGGTAACTATGCTGTCGTATTAACCAAAAATACCTGCTCTGATACATCATCATGTTATATGGTAATAATAAGCAATGTGGATAATACAGACTATGATCAGGGTCTTACAGTATTTCCTAATCCAACAAAGAATACTGTCCAAATTCAATCGGAAGAACCTGTTGTTTCAATCTCAGTATTCACAGATGAAGGAAAGGCCATTGAAACAATTAATCTTTCCGAAACCAAGAGCTATATTATTGAACTTGGCGCTTATCCAAACGGCACCTACATACTCGTAATTGATACCGGTAAACGTGTGAAGTCATACAGTGTAATCAAATTTTAAAAGCTATATAAATTTACATACAGATTCCATAACCAATCGTATTATTTCATATTAACTGTTCTTCAATAACATAGCCAATGCCGACCTGGTTGCATGTTTTATGCAAGACAGGCAGAACCCGGAAACATATGTTCGACTCAGGTGCAATCAAAGCTGAACGGAGTTCATTATATTTTCAATTCATGCAAATACATCAGCCCAATGAACAGGAAGTATCATTTTTTATTAAATTAGGAGTCTGAAGTACTAAACTGTTAACCTAAAAAATACTTCCTATGTCAAACTTTGAAAGGAGTCGGAATCCTAAGGGAAATTTCGATATTGGCACACATAATGAATTTAAAAAATGGCTTAAAAAACATATTGAAGCGCAATTCGTGGCCAACGGGGAATGGAGAGAATCAGATAAAGGTATTATTCACATCATTAATATCAATTCGGATAGTACACCTGATCATGAAGTAACAGACTATCTCGAAGAGGTTATACTGGAATATCCCACAAGCATTCCTTTTAAAGATCTCTACAGAGCAGGCTGCTGTTCAGGTGTATCCTACCTGATTAATCATGTCCCCGTATTTCTTGTTGAAGAACAGACTTTTTTACAATACAATGATGACGCGCATTCTGATACCTTCGAATACATGGGGTGGTATTCCAGGACAGGCAATGAGAAGGAGATACCTTCCATATTTATCTGCTATGACAGAATTACCGGACACACCGAGAAAAAAATAAACCAGAAATATCTGTTTGCCGCTGTTGCCATTCATGAATTCGCGCACGCTTTGATGGATTGCGGGATTGAGCCATTAAAACAAAAAACTCAATCTAACGGGCCACTTTTTGAATGGGTAGAAGAATCACTGGCAAACCTGATTACACTCCAGATCGCCAAAAAATCAAAGTTGCCCGGCCTGTTTGATAATATTAAGGATTTTGTAATAAAGCAGAAGGATAATTATAAATTCGGCAAAGACTTATTTGATGTTTATCCGGATGATTATTTCATCTGGATGAACTGGTGGAATATGAAAGAAACAGGTCGTATGTTCATTGACCGTGCTGATGCTGAGGGTATAAAAGATGCAGAAAAATTCAGGGAAGTTTTGGTTAAATACGGGAGAGGCTTTAAAGGTGTCTAAGCAAAAATAAAAAAGGGATTCGAAAAATTCAGGCTAAGCCTTTTAGCATAACTCCGACTGAGGCGAAGACTCAGCCGAACGGCAGATCCATGACAAAAGAATAAAGAACAAAGAACAAAGATCGAAGATTGAAAAAAAAGACTGTAGACTTCAGACTGCAGACTAAATAGAACACGAGACTAACAGACTTCAAGACCACCAGACCACCAGACCACCAGACCACCAGACCATCAGACCAGAAGACCACCAGACCA
>JAFGTR010000140.1 GCA_016934055.1 Bacteroidales bacterium
ACCAGGTTAATCCTTTGTGCCCATAAAGGCATGCTCTCAAAGGGTGTAAAAATACCGCTCATCAGAATGAAGATGATCAT
Organism: Bacteroidales bacterium; assembly: GCA_016934055.1. GTDB lineage: Bacteria > Bacteroidota > Bacteroidia > Bacteroidales > UBA10428 > UBA5072. The sequence goes on from JAFGTR010000140.1 coordinate 81, forward strand.
AAAAAAGAAACCGGTGAACATAAACTGCTGTTGTGTATCTGCAAAAGTGGAGAGAAAAAGGGCAAGACCGAGAACCGCTACCATGAATATGGCTGAGCAGAGAAAAAGAAGGGCAATGCTGCCCTCAAACGGAATATCGAAAGCCAGCTTCCCTATGGCCAATCCCAGTGCAAGGTCTATCAGCCCTATAATCAGAAAAGGTACTATTTTGGCCAGAATAAAATGATACTTTTTAACCGGAGTAACATTAATCTGTTCAATGGTGCCACTTTCCTTTTCCTTCACCAGGTTAAGACCTGCAAGGATGAATCCTATTGCGAGCACAAGGATGCCAAGGATTCCGGGCAGCATGTAGAATTTATAATTGAGCATCTCGTTGTACCAGTACCTGTATGTAACCTGCACCTGCGGAATGGACGCAAATTTCAGAGCTCCTGTTTTTCCGGTTATGATATTCATATTGAAATCCCGAATCACACCGTTCAGGTATGCCCATGACAGCTGTGCATTTGCAGCATTGATGGCATTTGCCGCAACAAATATCCTTCCGGACTTTCCTTTTCCGATCGCTTCCCCGAATCCGGAGGGTATATGAAGTATTAAATCACATTTATCTTTTTTTAACAGATTATTGGCTTCCTCTTCAGAGAAGGTAGAAAACCTGACCTTGAAGAATGTTGATCCTTCAAGCTGGCTGATCAGTTCTCTCGATTCGATGGTCATATCGCGATCGACAATGCACAACTTAACATTTTTAATTTCAAATGTTATGGCGGGAACGAGAATCAGCATCTGGACAATGGGGATAGCAAAAATGGCTTTCCCGATGAATTTATCCCTGAAAATCTGAATAAACTCTTTCCTGATTAAATATATTAGTGTCCTCATATTTACTTATTTTCTGCAATCTCCACTCTTCCTTCTTCGATCTTAGATCTTTGATCTTCGATCTTTTATCTTCCTTCTTCGATCTTCGATCTTCGATCTTAGATCTTTGATCTTTTATCTTCCTTCTTCGATCTTCGATCTTCGATCTTAGATCTTTGATCTTTTATCTTCCTTACCCTACTGCAACCGTATCTTAAAATTTTTAATACTCAAACCTATTGCAACTGCCGTAAAAACCATCAGTATCAGTGTTTCCTTCCATACAAAAAGGAATCCGGTCCCCTTGATCATTATGTTTTTAATAATTACGATAAAATACCTTGGTGGCAGTATGGCGCTGATCCATCCGTATACTTCCGGCATATTCTCAATAGGGAAAATGAAACCGGAAAGCAAAACACTCGGAAGCATCATGCCCACCAGGGAGATAAGTATTGCCTGTTGCATGTTGCTGGACACTGTCGAAATCAGAATGCCAATTGAAAGACTCATAAGAATATAAAGCATCGATTCGGCCAGAAGCAGGATCAGGCTTCCCTTAACAGGCAAACCAAATACCAGCCATGACAACAATAAGATCATAATCACATCGACAAAGGACAGCATGAAATATGGAATTACTTTGCCCAGGATTATCTGAATTGGTTTAAGCGGTGAAACGAGCAGGACTTCCATGGTCCCGAATTCTTTTTCACGGGTAATGGTAATGGATGTCATCAGCGCACAGATAAGTATCATAATAAGGGTTATAACACCAGGCACAAACATAAACTGCCCTTTAAGAGAAGGATTATAGAACATTCTCACTTCAGGCTGAATCAGCATTGTTGCGGCTGCTGAGGTCCCGGCCAGCTCCCTGTTGAAGTCGGCAATGATGGCAGTAAGATAATTTGTCGTAAGGGTTGCCATATTCGGTTCTGAACCGTCGGCGATTATGCTTATGTCGGCTTCACCTTCGCTGATAAGTTTCCGGCCAAAATTCTTTTCAAAGACAATAACGGCTTTTATTTTGTTACCCCTGAGTGCTTTATCAACATCATCGAAATTTAACAAAGTTTCACCCCGCCTGAAAAAACCTGACGAGCATATCTTATCGGATATCTTTTGCGTCATTTCATCGCGGGAAAGATCAAGGAAGGCAACCTGGGCATTTTTCAGGTCAGTGCTCACAACAAAGCCAAACAAAAGTATCTGAGCGGCCGGGATACCGAACAATATGATCATTGTGCGCACATCCCTGAAGATATGCAGGAACTCTTTCTTGACAAATCCGAGGAATCTTTTCATTTTTTATCTAATCAGGGACGGGCGATTTTTATAAATACTTCTTCTACCGATCCAACATTATATTGTTTCTTCAGCTCTGCCGGTGTATCGAGCGCCACAATTTTACCTTCGCTCATTATAGAAACCCGGTCGCAGTATTCAGCTTCATCCATATAATGTGTTGTAACAAAAACAGTAATGCCACCGGCCGCTGTTTCATAGATCATCTCCCAGAACTGGCGCCGTGTTACAGGATCAACCCCACCGGTAGGTTCATCAAGAAAGACAATTTTCGGCTGATGCAAAACAGCCACAGAAAAGGCCAGTTTCTGTTTTAATCCCAGAGGAAGATCCAAGATCAACCTGTCACCATATTCTTCGAAGTTCAGCCTTTTAAGAAGGCTGTCTGTCCTTTCTCTTATGAGTTTCTTATTCATCCCGTAAATACCACCGTAAAGCATAATATTCTCCTTTACAGTCAAATCCTCATACAATGAAAACTTCTGGCACATATAGCCGATGTTCTTCTTTATCTGCTCGGGCTGCTTCCTTGCATTGAATCCGGCAACAATAACTTCTCCGGATGTCGGTGCGGACAAACCTGAAAGTATCCTGACGGCCGTTGTTTTTCCCGCTCCATTGGCGCCCAGGAAACCAAAAATCTCCCCTTCATGAACCTCAAAGTTCAGGTTATCGTTGGCTGTAAAGTTTCCGAACTTCTTAACCAGGTTTTTCACTGATATTATGGCGTTTTTTGTCATCTTTCTCTTCTTTTGTGACTTCTCCACCAAGGTCCTTTCGGACAAACCTGCCTCGCCAAAGTGACCTTTGCGGCTCGCCCCCTGCAAACTGCACGGTTGCACTAAGGCTTCAGTGTATGCACAGGACGGCTGACGGAATGCGATACAGGCAGATTCAGTGAAGATGGGTTCCCATCAGCTCAAGGAACCTGTCTTCAATGCCTGCTCTTGTTTCGCTTATCGAAACATCGCTGATACCACTGTTTTCAAGATACTCATAAATAGCATTATCGAAATTATCATCTTTAAATGTTACATGCACTGAATCTCCAAACGGATAAACACTGCTTATTCCGGGACAGCTTCTCAATGCATTGATCAATTTGTGTTTTTCAGGAGCCTTAATACTGAAAAGCTTCCTGCTAAATCCATCTCTTATAGTTTCCGGCCGGTCGACTGACAATATTTGTCCTTCCTGGATCAGGGCCACCCTGTCGCACCTCATAGCCTCATCCATATATGGGGTGGAAACAATTATTGTTATGTTATGGTGTCTTAACTTCCTGAGCATTTCCCAGAATTCCGATCGCGAGACCGCGTCAACACCGGTTGTCGGCTCATCAAGAACAAGCAATGCCGGCTTATGGATCAGGGCACAGGATAATGCAAGCTTCTGTTTCATGCCGCCCGAAAGCTTTCCTGCCAGCCTCTTTTTAAAAGGTTCAATATGTGAATAGATATCGGAAATAAGATCATAGTTTTCTTTAACAGTCGTTCCGAAGACAGTGGCATAAAAACTCAGGTTCTCCTCAACTGACAGATCCTGGTACAGGCTGAAGCGCCCCGGCATATAACCGATATTTCTGCGCAACTCTTTGAAGCCGGTTTTACAATCGAGTCCCAGTACCTTTAATTCGCCTTCGTCAGGCAGGAGCAGCGTTGTAATGATCCTGAAAAGCGTTGTCTTACCGGCCCCGTCGGGTCCAATAAAGCCAAAAATCTCATTTTCATTTACCCCGAACGAGATACTTTTTAAAGCTTCTGTTCCACCGAATCTTTTACACAATCCCGATGATTCAACCACTTTCTTCATATACTCTTCAGAATATTGCTTCTCCCGGCATACCGGACTTCATGCTGCCGTCATTCTTCACATCAATTGTCACGGCATAGACAAGCGTAACACGTTCTTCCTTTGTCTGGATTATCTTTGGCGTAAACTCAGCTTTGCCTGATATATAACTTATTGTGCCCGGAAATGATGTATAATCCTTCTTCCCGTTATCAATCCGCACAGTACATTCTTCCCCGATTTTTAAATTTCCCAGCTGAGCGCCACTGACGTATACTTTCAGCCTTATCACCGACAAGTCTGCTATCTTTGCCAGTGGCTTACCTGCTGTTGTAAGCTCTCCGGCCTCGGCGTATTTCTCAATGATGGTTCCGTTCAGTGGACTCCTGATGCGGCAACGCCTAATCTGCTCATCTAGTGTTGCCTTTTTTGATTCAAAAACCGCCAACTCCGCTTCAACGGATGATTTCTGTGTGTTGTTGGCCGCTATCTGCTTTTGCAGCACTGCCAGCTGACCAGTGAGGTCATCATACTGTTTTTGGGTTGCAGCATCGTCCTGCAGCATATTCTCTATCCTTGCAATATTAACCTTCAGGTTAGCGATCTGTTGGTTCAGTATCCCGTTCTGTGCATCTATTGTGGCAATACGTGCTCTGACCCCTTTCATCCCGGCCTTGATCTCAGACTTTTGAAGATGGAAAAGAGTGGTATCGATATGGGCTATTATCGCCCCCTTCTCAATTTGCGTTCCTTCCATTACATCAAATCTGAGTATCCGTCCGTTGGTCTCCGAAGAGACCATTACCTCTGTTGCCTCACAAGTACCGAATGCATCAGCTTTTTCTGATTCATTGTTGCAGGCAGAAAAAATTACGCCTGACATCAGTATCAATAATGTAGTTTTCATATTATTCAATTTCCTTTCCGCTTATGTTTAAATATTCAACCCTGGCCATGGCAAGGTTTATTGTATGTATCTCGTAATTAATTTTGGCTTGTCTTTCGTCATTGAGCTCATTCAAATAATCAGTGGCCGTAATGACTCCGTTCTCATATTGTGATTCAGCAGTCAAAGTAATCCTTTTCCTTATTTCAATAAGTGCAGAGTCGGTTTTCAGCATTGATTCGAGGCTTTCGATTTCAGCTCCTTTGGCATCAAGCAGCCTTTTCAGGTTATCAGTCATATCACTCTTCCTGCTGTCGATGATGCTCTGCTGAAGCGACAAAACCTGCTTTTCATTCTTTACCTTGTTCCAGTCGAAGATATTCCATTTAAGACCTGCCCCCACCATATAATAAGGCGCAAACTCATCTTTGAAGAAATTACTGCCCGGAGGGTTTCCGTAGCCCAGGGTGGCAAATCCGAAGGCCCTGGGCATCCTCTTACTTTGAATCAGCTTTCGCGATGCATCAAGTTGTTCCGTCCTCAGGTCGAAAAGTTGCAATTCAGGACGCGCCAATTCATCACTGAGTTTTTGTTCAGCCGGGGGAATCACCAATTGTGTTGAATCATCAATATCAATGCCTGTAAGGTCTGAAAGTATCTTTAACAATGATATTTTCCTGATATCATTCTCCATGAGCTGTTGTTCAAGTTTAATCTTCTCCGAAGACAGAACATCAATATCGGATTTCAGAATCACACCGCTCGTCAGCGCTGAATTCACCGACTGCATTCGTTTATTTAAAAGCTCCAGGTAGTTCTGCAAAAGTCTCTTCTGCCTGTCAATGAGCAACAGGTTAAAATAATAACGGTTTATCTGTTCACGCAGTTTATAAAGATCAGCTTCAGTCTGCTGTTTATTTATATTCAGATCAGCCTTTTCAAGAGCCCTTGCTCCTTTTATAGCGCCCCCGTCATAAATCACCTGGTTAATATCCAGCGTTACCCTATACTGTTCGTGGGGCATGGCTTGAATATGATCAGCAATGCCCGGCACAGGCAATGAACCAAGACCGTCGGTCATATCCACCACCGATGAGTTGTAGACAAAGCTCCCGTTGGCATCCAGTGTGGGCAGCCAGCCCTTTACAAGGTTTTTATCCTTAAGCTTCCAGATATCTGAATAGGCCTGTTTTTCTCCGGCTACCGGTGCTGTAACATAAGCTTTTTCATAGCACTCCTTAAGTGTCAATATTCTTTGCGAAAAAGCTGATACCGATACAGACAATATGAATAACAACATTAATATCTTGTTCATCTCTATATAATAAGTTTTAACCATTTCCTTATGCCTTCTCCCTTATGCCTTTTTCCTTCCTGATAGCCCCAATCACAAACTCCGCAGCATACTCCTTCCTCTTTTCAATATAATCATCAAAATCATAACCCATCTTTTCCAGGATACTTTTAACCAATACTCTGGCTGCAAACGGGAAAACACTCATGGCAGCTATCGAAGTCATTAACTGGGGAATGTCCTCCCTTCTGATGTTGGATTTTTTCAACTCATCTTTATGCTGAGCTTCAATATCAGTCCATAATCTGCCAATATCAATTCTCCCGATGAAATTTCTCACTCTTTCAGGATTACGGTTTATCTCATGCAAGACGAAAGAGGCAAGCCTTGGATTCTTTTGCAGGAATGTTATATGTTCACGAAAAAAGAACCTGATCTTTTCTTCCAGCGTAAGATCTGCATCAAACACCGGGGCAAACTTCTTTAACATATGCCCGAAGATCATTTCAAACACTTCGTTAAAAAGACGGTCTTTTGTACGATAATAATAATGCAGTAACGATTTGTTTATTCCGGCACGATTGGCAATATCCTGCATCCTTGCACCATCCATGCCTTTTTCCATGAAGACCTCAGTGGCCGCTTCAAAGATCTTTTTCTCAGTTTGTTTATCGTTCTCAACCATTTAGTTCAACTATTAAGTTTAACTATAAAAATTAATTATATGGTTTAACTAATTGGCCAAATATAAAACAATTTTTTTTAAATACAAAACTGAACCTGCCAAAAAAAGTCATGGTTTTTTATAGACCTGTAACCGGCCGGTATCAGTCCTGGTTCCTGGTTCTTAGTTCCTGGTTCTATATTGACTTACGATGCACAATGTACTATTTTCGAAGTTCCAACACCCCAAAACCCAACGCAAAAAACCCAATACCACCGAATACCGATTACCTTTCCTTCTTGACTATAAGACCTCGTGACCGCATGACCAGAAGACCGCATCCAACAAAACTTGCCGCAGGGATTTATTATTAACAGAATATGATTAAAACATGATTCCAAAGTCTCATAGGGACTAAACATATTTCAATTGATAAATCTGACAAAGCAGATTTAAGTTAATCATTTTTAACAAATTTTAAAGCTATCAGAGAACATAAGTTTATAGTATTAGGCTTACCTATAACAGGAAGTTATTGTTTCAATTATTAACACTGTTAAAGACCACAGATAAAAAGGTATTGATTGCAATCCTCATCATTTTTGTTGACAAATTGGTTATGACATAATCCCTTTTTAAATATCTTTGCACAAGTTTTACCGGTATCACGGCAAATTATTAAAGACGTTTGCCGTGATGAAAAGGGAATCCGGTGATCCCGCCTGGCGGGAAAGTCCGGAGCTATCCCCGTAGCTGTAAGTCCTTTTATTGGTTTTTAACAAACCCCCTGCCACTGTTCTATTCCGGAGCGGGAAGGCCGTTAAAAACCGGACAAGCCAGAAGACCTGTCGGTAAATCAGATAACCGTAGCTTTCGGGAGAAAGGCGAAGGATAAAGAATTTATCCCTCTTTATTTTTCTATACTTCATTCCTGGCTACCATTTTTCCGGTTTACTAATCTTTAAAACATCAAAACTGTGGAATTAAATGGAGCATTAAAAACATCACCGGCCGATAACCGTGCCGGAGGAATCGTCACCAACAATGACCTTTATTCAAGACTCAGGGCGTATAAACTCTCCGTCAGGATGATCAAGCCCTTTATTATGATTTTACTGTGTTTTCAGGCAAATGCCCGGGCACAAACCCGATCTGATTTTGAAGGACTCCTGACCGATCCTTCCACTTACTGGAACGGATCAGATAACAGTTATGGCAGTTACAATTCTTTGGTTAAAGACTCTGTTTTTCTGTTCAGCAACAGTTTTATCCGTTATGATTATGGTTATGGGCTCTATGAATCATGGAGCGGCATGGCTTATTCACGCATGAAAGATGATACAACGGCAGGATTTTTCAACCAGTACAGTGCTGTGACAGCCGGCGGCGCTTCCGGCTCGGACAACTATGCTGTATTTTGCCTGGTAGCGGGCAATGATACGGTGAAACTTACACATCCTTCAAAACTCGATTCTGTATTCATCACCAACGGAACATACCCCTACCTTTCTATGCGCGATGGCGACATGTTTGCAAAGAAATTCGGCGGGGAAAGTGGCAACGACCCCGACTGGTTTCTGCTTTCCATAAAAGGGTTGAGAAATGAAAAAGTCACGGATACTGTTGAATTCTATCTTGCAGACTACCGTGACAGCCAAAACGAAAACGATTATATTGTAGACTGCTGGACAAAAATTGACTTATCGGTCCTTGATACGGTTGACATGATCGAATTCAGTTTATCTTCTTCCGATACCGGGACTTACGGGATGAATACACCGGCATACTTTTGCATGGATAACCTGAGTGGTGCCAGTTTTGATGCTTTGACTTTTGTGTCGGGAGATTACTGGAATGGTCAGACAGCCTGCTTCGGCCAGTATCCTTCTGCTTTTGCCAACGGTCTGGCATCTTTCCCGAATGTTTATTCCATCAATGATTACGGTTTTGGGCCATACGAATCCTGGGCCGGATTTGCATATTCTAATATGCAGGATAGCATCACGGCCGGATTTTCAAATCAGTACAGTGCTTTCCCGGCAGAAGGAGCCAACGGCTCTTCCTGTTTTTCGCTCTGTTACAATCTAAAAGGAGCTGATACCATAAAATTGATTGAGGTTGCTGATATCTCGGGAGCCTTCATCACAAATGGCACCTATAATGTAATATCAATGCGTGAAGGTGATGCATTTGCCAAAAAATTCGGCGGGGAAAGCGGTACCGACCCCGACTGGTTTTTACTGACTATCCGTGGCATCCTTGAAGGCATCTGCACCGATACCGTTGAATTTTACCTTGCCGATTACCGGTTTGAAAACAGTGCCAGCGATTATATCGTAACTGAATGGACATGGGTTGATTTCAGCGCTCTGGGTGAAGTTGACATGATAGAATTCAGCTTGTCTTCATCCGATAACGGATTATATGGTATGAATACACCGGCTTATTTCTTCCTGGACGATCTGAATGACCAGAGTCCGCTAGTTGCTTCTCCCATTGCAGACATTACGGTTGAAGAGAACGCTTCCGATGAGGTCATTGACTTGTCCGGCGTTTTTACAGATGCCGACAATGAAGACAATGCCATCAGCCTGACAGTAAAGTCGAACTCATCAGAATCTCTTGTAAACGCCGGCATGTCGGATTTTACCCTGACGCTTTCCTTTTCTGAAAATATGAGCGGCTCTGCAACAATAGTAATTGAGGCAGTTTCCAACGGGCAAAGGATTACAGATGAATTTACGGTAACAATTACGCCTGTGGTTGGTATTGAAGAAATGACATATAAATCCGTGAATGTTTTCCCGAATCCTACAACCGGCCCGCTTACCGTCAAAATTAATCAGAAAACGGATGTTCATGCTGAACTGTACGGTTTATTCGGGCAAAAATTAAAAGATTACATCATTACAAACGGGAAGACAGAGACAGACATTAAAGACCTGGCCCCTGGTGTTTATATAATGATCATTCACACTGCCAAAGGAATTGTGACAAAACGAATAATAAAACAATGAACAGGTTTAATGAAAACAAGGGGTTAATCAGGCTTCATGACTAAAAAAATATTGTTATACAGCTTCCTTCCGGCCTGCATATTTGTGCAGGCACAATATGCACCTCCGGCGGGTGAAAACGGATCAACAGCCATACACAAAGACAGCTCTGTTTTTATAGCCTGGGCCACATACTGCCATGCTGACCGCGGGTATATAAAACTCACAGACACAACCCTTGCATATGAAGGTTACAACCGCGCAACACAGGGAACTGAAGAAGATGCAACCGGACCTGCTGACGGGATAGCCGTCAGCCTCGGTGATGCCGGAGAGGCTTTGCTCAGTTTCAGTGAGTCCATTGCTGATGGTGAGGGACCTGATTTTGCTGTTTTCGAAAACGGATTTCCAGCAATGGAACCTCCCGGTCAGTATTTCCTTGAACTTGCCTTTGTTGAGGTCAGCAGTGACGGAAACCATTTTGTACGTTTTCCTGCTTTTTCAAACACACCGGCCAGCCCCCAGGTAAAGACATTCGACCAGCTTGATCCAACTTTACTGCATAATCTGGCCGGGAAATATACAGTTAACTATGGCGTCCCGTTTGACCTGGATGACCTGAAAGACAGTACCGGCATTGATATTCACTGTATAACACATATAAAGATTGTTGATGTGGTTGGCATGGTCCATCCCGACTATGCCCGTTGTGATTCGAGGGGCCTGCCTGTAAATGATCCCTGGCCTACTCCTTTTAACAGCGGTGGCTTTGACCTCGACGCGATGGGCATAATCCATACCAGGAAGGATATAACAAATGCACCACCTGACATAGCGGAAGAATCCCTCAGGGTTTTTCCCAATCCGGTTAAGGCCGGAAAACAGATGAATCTTGTTTTTGAAGATGAGCCATGGCTGTTGAAAGAGATTATGATAACCATCTTTGACATTTCGGGTAAGAATATGCTGACAAAAGAACTCGTTGCTTTACCCGATCTTATGTTGACAGTGCCGTCAGAACTGAAGTCAGGTGTTTATATATTGGTTTTCAGATCAGACAACCGGATATCAAGGAGGATGATCCGTGTGGATAACAGACCATAAACGCAAACACTATTGTCAATGAAGAAAAAAACTCTTTATGCGGTTTTGTTATCCTGCGCCCTGTATCAGATGACCCTGGCACAAGGCCAGATTGATACGGTTATCCGTATTCAGAAGGTTGAGATAATCGCCGGAAGAATCTTCAATAAAGAATATGCCGGGATGAAAGAAACCAAAGTCGATTCCCTCATCCTGACAGACAAAATTAATCTTTCACTTTCCGATCTGCTTTCAGAGAATACCTCAGTTTTTGTTAAGTATAACGGAAGAGGAGCCCTGGCATCTGCTTCATTCAGAGGCGCCGCCGCTTCACATACACAGGTGAACTGGAACGGTCTGAACATAAATACACCTATGGCCGGTATGGTTGACTTCTCACTTATACCTGTTTATATCATCGATGATTTGAACCTGAAACATGGAACAGCATCCATAACTGATAAAAGTGGCGGATTGGGAGGATCGATAAATATCGCGAATACGGTTAACTGGGACAAAGACTTTGAAATGAAATACCTGCAGGGTATTGGCAGTTACAGCACTTTCGATGAGTTTCTCAGTATTGGTGGCGGAAATAAAACACTACAGCTGAAAACACGGTTTTATCACAATTACTCAAAAAACGATTATACGTTTTATAACCGGGGAATAGGCCATTTAGATCCTCTGTCAGGAAAGATCATAAATCCTCTGGATACAAACAACAACGCTGACTACACAAAATACGGCCTTCTTCAGGAAATCTATTGGCGTGCAAATGATAAAAGTGTGTTGTCGGCCAGATACTGGGGACAATGGGCCAGCCGGACAATACCAAGGGCCACAAGTTATGAGGGCCCGGACAATTCGAACTTTAACAAACAGGATGATACCGACCACAAAATTGTGTTAGACTGGAAATTTTATGCTGATAAAAGCAAATTATTGTTCCGAAGCGGTTACGCTGCCAAACAACTCAATTATAGCCTGAAAAATCACATCCCCGGTTATGGCATGATCCCGGCCATATATTCCAGAAGCTCCCAAAGAAGCATTACGGGTAAACTTTCCTATACCTATGACTTTAACAAAAGCTTTTCCGTTGAAGGCAATTTTGAGGCTAACCTGCACAATGTAATATCAGAAGATTCTGTTCAAAAAACGGGGTATGAGAAAGAACGGGCAGAGCTGTCGGCATTCCTTGCCGTTAATAAAAACATTGCCGGCCGGCTCAACCTGAAATTTATGTTACGACAGGACTGGATCGATTATAACCGTATGCCTGTGATTCCCTTTTTTGGTTTTGACTTTCGCATTATCAGAGAAAAGGATTTCCTGTTCAGAGGCAATATAGCCCGCAATTATCATCAGCCATCATTAAATGATATGTACTGGCAACCCGGCGGAAATCCAGGCCTCCTGCCTGAAGAAGGCTACAGTGCTGAATTGGGCTTTGAATACCAGGTTAACCTCAAAAGGAATGTGATAAAAACTGAACTCACTGCCTACCGCTCCGATATTGATAACTGGATAATCTGGATACCAAATTACAAAGGATACTGGGGACCGCATAATGTCAAAAGAGTTCTTTTGCAAGGCATTGAATATAACGTGAAATGGGAAAGACGGGCCGGGAAAGTTGTTTTTAATGCATCAGGGACCTATGCTTATACAAGGTCAATAAACTATGGCGATCCACTGATGTGGGGTGACGATTCATACGGAAAGCAACTTGTTTATATACCTCTTCATTCCGGAAATTTAATGATAAACGCTTCTTACAGAGGTTTCTTTTTCACTTATCAGTATAATTCTTATAGTGAGCGTTTTACCTCGTCAAACAACGATCTCACACGACGTGACAGGCTCTGTCCTTTTTTTATGAGCGATGCAATAATCGGAAAGGAATTTCATTTCAAAAGACTCAGTATTTCAGCGGCATTTAAGATTTATAATTTACTTGACGAAACATATTATTCAGTTCTTTACCGGCCGATGCCCGGTAGAAATTATATGTTTCAGCTGATGATAAAACTGTAATTGATGAAAGCAGAAAAAATAATCCTGTTACTCCTTGTCACTTTACTTGTGCTTTCATGCATGGAGGAGGATGAGTTGTGGACTTATGAAAAAAAGCCTGCACGTTTTCCTTCCAAAGGTCTTTTTATAACCAACGAAGGCAATTTTATGTATGAAAACGCTTCATTATCGTATTATGATATCGAAACAGGAGAAGTATACAATGATATCTTCTATAAAACCAACGGTATCCCTCTGGGCGATGTAGCACAATCAATTACAATACATGACAGCACAGCTTATATCGTGGTCAATAACAGCGGAAGAATTTATGCTATTAATATTAACACTTTTAAATATACAGGAAAAATTACCGGATTAACCTCACCACGTTATATTCATTTTGTAAATGACACAAAAGCTTACGTTACAGATTTATATGCAAAATCCATAACCATTGTGAATCCCTTAACATTCCACATTACCGGTGAAATTAATACGGCCAACCAGAAATCCATGTTTTACCAGCATGCCACAGAACAGATGGTGCAATACCGTAAATTTGTGTTCACCAATTGCTGGAACCAGGATAACAAAATCCTGGTTATCGACAGTGAAACCGATAAGGTTGTGGACTCCATTGAAGTATTAAAACAACCGACATCATTGGTCATTGATAGGTACAACAAAATATGGACAATCACCGATGGCGGATTTTCCGGTAATCCATACGGCCATGAAGCGCCCGGGCTGATAAGGATAAATGCTCCAACCAGGCAAATTGAAAAGATCTTCCGGTTTAACCTGGGCGACTGGCCCTCGGAGGTAAAGCTGAACGGAACCGGTGATACCCTTTATTATATTAACAGGCACATATTCCGTCATGCCGTATTATCTGATGAAGAACCTGAAGAATTTATCCGGAGCTCTTATTCCGGCACTTATTCCGGTGGCTTTTCAGGTCTTATTGTTGATCCGTATACTTCCGAGGTTTATGTTGCCGATGCCATTGACAATGTCCAACGGGGTGTTGTTTATCGCTTTTTGCCCGATGGAACACCGGTTGATACCTTTAAAGCCGGCATAATCCCCGGCGCTTTCTGCTTTAAGTATTAAACCGGAGAGATCACTTTTGAATTCCGGTGGTAAAAGCGCGAAGATTATCTTCAGTAATTTTACATTTTCCCGGAAACATGATCCTGCATATTTTCATGAACAGCATATTATTTCAAGCAGATTAATTGCTAATTTTAGAACACCAAAATCCTTTGCAGGGGAGTGTTTTTCATCGGCCGGTTCCGGAAAAGCCTATCCTGGTATGGATTTTATGATGAACATTTACAAAACCTATGAAAATAGCCAGGGAATACAATAAGGACATCTTTTGCCTGGAAGGCGACTGGGAAAGAGATCTCAGGGTTAAGAGAAGCATAAAATTCACACTCGAATACCTGAATGATTGTTTCTCGATAAAGAACATTCACCGGAATTGTGCTGTAAGGGAACAATTTATCAAATATCTGAAAGATTTTATGCTTAAAAAATATTCCAGGTATTCCATTTTGTATTTGGCTTTTCACGGGGATCCAAATGCCATCTTATTCGGCAGGGTGCCGCTGACCTTAAATGAGATCGCTGAAATATGTGAAAACAGGCTGAGCAATAAAATTGTACATTTTGGCAGCTGCAGTTCATTGAATATGGACAAACGAAGGTTAAAGAATTTCATTTATAAAACAAACGCCCTGTGTGTATCGGGATACCGGAAGAGGATAGATTTCAACCCGGGCACCGTGCTGGATATTCTTTATTTTGAAAAATGGCAGAACTATAAAGACGTAAGGAGTGTTGAAAAAAGGATGCATACAGAATACAGAAGTCTGGTCAAAAACCTGGGATTTACAATGGTTTATGTCTGAT
>JAFGTR010000141.1 GCA_016934055.1 Bacteroidales bacterium
CAGACCATCAGACCATCAGACCATCAGACCATCAGACCATCAGACCATCAGACCATCAGACCATCAGACCACATGACTACAGGCAGGCTAACAAACAACAACTGACAACTGACAACCTGCCAAGCCGGCAGGTAGGCCGACAACAGACAGCCACAACAACCACAACAACCATAACCATCACAACTATATTCCAATCACTTTCTCCTGCCTATATTCTTAAAAAACAATCTATTATATTTTTCTTGTCTTCCCCGTCAGGGTAAAATCCGTTTCTTGTGTGATATTGTTGAGAACAGTTTGAATACAAACTTTAAAATCAATAGTCATGAAAACAAGACATCTTTTTTTTGCAATGAGTACAGCTGTTGTTGTGCTGTTTTTCACTTCCTGTGAAATGGACCGTTTGAAGCCTGAGGGTGAGTATGGGATCCTTCCTGAACGTTTTAAAGTGGATATCCCCAACGCCCTGAGCAATTCTAACTATAAATCAACATTAAAAAGTTCAGCGAGTGACACCATAAGTGGTAACGCAATCTATCGTCATCTCAACACTTTTATCGCCGTTGGTGAGGCAGCTGCCGATATTGTGGCGGCTACGATCTGGGCCATTCATTTTTATAACATTGAGGATGTTATTTTCCTGAGCTACACCAGCGATGAAGACAACCGTGTGAAAAATCTTGAAGTGGTTAAAAATGTTGAGTTCAGGGATCGTGGTTGGGAGTATCAGCTGACCATTACTGATGCCGAATCAGAAGGGAATGAAGATGGTGGTATAGGTATGCAGGTTTTCTGGAGTAAAAATCCCATTGAAGGCATAGCGCTCTATAAGCCTTATAATCTGAACAGAAAAGAGAATATAAATGCCGGTAAGGCTATGGCCAGTATTGAGTATTCAGAAAGAGGAACGGATGATTATGAAACCTATATGATCGTTGAAATAGCCGGTCTGCCTCTTCCTGATGGCATACTCGAACCTTTTGGTATGGAGACAATGAAGATGTTTGTTGGAAAAAAAGGTGATGTTGTAGATGTCTTTGGCAATTCAAATCATCCTAATTTTCAGCTCAATCCCAACGACGATGAGGCCATTGGATTCAACTGGGCTTTTGTTGCTTCAGGAGACGATAATGAAGATATTGCAGTAGCCGAAGTTGGCTTGCCTGTGAGTTCAGCTGATATAAGCAACAGAGAAGAGATTCTTGTAAATAACGCCATAAAGAATGTGATTACACGTGAACTGACCAGTTATGTTGTTTCCCAGTATGCGAAGTATGGATTAACCCTTAATTCTGATGAAGTAAATGCCCTGCTTACGCCTTACCTGAGAAATGCCGATGCACCGGGCTATTTCAATACCTATGGATTTGTTCAGGGTGGCGTTGCCCCGAATGACGAATATACTGCACTCGAATCAAATATTATGGCGCTTGTACCTTACAATCCTTATTTGATCAGCAACCTTACAATAAGCTTTAAAGAATAAATTTCCCTTGCAGTAGCAGTAAGCCTGACAACACTCAAAGCCTGTGTCAGGCTTTTTTTATTCACTACTGACACCCTGCCAGGGTGGGGGTACCCTGCCAGGGTGTTATGGTTTGGCTATCATCACAAAAATCATCGGCACTTCCACCATGCCGGCCATATCTTCACCGGCTTCCAGCATGTCATAGTCATCTTCATGATAATGCCAGTATATTTTAATGTTGCTGTTTTTCTGAATATGGGATTTTACAAGTATCAGTACATCAGCTATGAATTTGGCAGCAGCGGTATTAAAGTATCCCAGCCTGAAATTGACCCTGAAAGGCTTATTTTTTAATTCCTCCTGGCTGGCCTTTTCCAGTTCCCGGAGGTAGCTTTCCAGCTTTTCAGTGACCATCTGATTGAAATCCCTGATGTTTTCGGGAAGGCAATTGCCTTTTACCTGAAACAGGTTTTGGGTTTCATCAAGTATAACCTCAGGTGTTTTTTCGGTTTGCGGAATGTGTAGTCTCATATGTGTTTATTTTAGAATCAAGAACCAAGAGTCAAGAACCAAGATAGCAGAATAAAGACAAAAGACAAAAGATAAAGGAACAAAGACAAAAAATAACGGTGATTGGGAATCAGCACCCATACCTCGTGTCCAAACATATACTTTAACCTGACAGTCTGCAGACTAAAAAGCCAACTCCCTAAACAGCTAAACTCCTGCTACAGCATCTTCAGCGCTACGCGTATATAGTTCTTTATGTAAAATAAAGTTCTCTTAGGCTCTTTTTGTGCACCATAGTCCTTTTTAATAAATCTGATCATCCGGCGTATTCTGCGGCAGAGTTCTTCAAAATTAACAGGATTATCATTGTTTGACCGCAGTAATTTTTGTGCATTGATGTCTTTGATGATACTCTCCGTGACAGTCTTGTTGCAAATGATTATTTTCGGAAAGGAGCATTTAAGAAAAGCATCGAGTTCAGCTATTTCAAGATTGCTGATAATTTGCTCCATACGGCCCTTTTTCAGGGTATTGCCTGTTTTAACTTCCCTGAGAAAATCAAGATTGAGTTTAAGTTCGTCTTTAAGCTCACTGCGAATGTTGTTTCGGGCAACAGCATCCTTGCTGATATCTTTAACGGTATCAATAATATCTTTTATAGCACTCATGTTTACTGGGTCTTACTGATCCATTCAAAGGCTAAATATAATGTAAATACGGGATTATTGAGTATATAATGACATTATATTAATAAAATATTCATAGCTTTATTATTATAAAATCAGAATTAAAACTGATTTCACATCCTAACAATTATTCATTACTAACCTAAATTTTTAAATTATGGGAAACATTTGGCCATTAATCATTCAACTTGTATCCGGAGCTCTGGGAGGCACTGCCGCCGGCGCCCTGATGAAAAAGTTATCTCTTGGTACAGTTCTCAATTCAATTCTGGGTATTGTTGGTGGAGGTCTTGGAGGGCAACTGCTTAATGCTTTAGGTGTCGGAACAGCAGGTGGCGGTATGGATCTTGGCGGTATAATCACCAGCATTGTCGGAGGCGGTGTGGGAGGTGGTATATTGCTTGCCATCATTGGATTAATTAAGAAAGCCCTCAGTAAATCATAAAAGGACTAATCAATTTTTGCATCTTTTACAGATCCACTTCATTCGTGATGCAGTCATTATAATCATTTGTCACGAAAGCACAGGGGTGGTTGTCAAAAAACCGTATAATTCCTTGCTAAAACATGGAAATATACGGTTTCACATTTCTATACTTCGCCTTAAATTCATTACCTTTGATGTATATCAGTATATTATATCAGCCCGGATATCCAATCCGTATATATTAAAGAACAGTTCTCCGTGAAAAGCAAAAGCAGCATAGTGTTTTTATCTGTTATTCTGATCCTGGCCGGAGCAATAATAACCACTGAAAATTTCAGCATCATCTCTGGTGTTAGCAGGCACTGGCCGTTGCTACTTCTCATCCTTGGCTGCGGATTTATCATACTTTTTTTTCAACAGCAACATCAGGATCTTGCCATGATATGGCTTGGATCGTTCATAGCCACATTAGGGCTGTTTTTTTACTATCTCAATTTCACCGGATGGAAACGACTGGGCCACGACTGGCCTGTTTTTCTGGGTATTGTCGGTTTGAGTTTTCTGCTGGTTTCAGTATTCAGGCGTAAGATGGTGTATTGGCTGTCTGCTCTTTCATTTATTACCTTGTTCCTTATTTTTTTCCTTGTCTTTACCATTTCATCGAAGTTCTGGCCATTGTCTCTGTTGTTGCTCGGCGTGGATTTATTGTTGATCGATTATTTTAATAAAAAAGTAGTCCAAAACGAAAAGAAATCATCATGAATATATTATTTGTAGAGCCTCGTGGCGCATTTTCAAATGTTTTTGATCAGTATATGACAATTCCCATGCTGGGACCTGTAAACCTTGCTACAATTGCAGATAAGGCCGGCTTTAATGTTGCCATTATCAATGAGAACATATTAAGAAGAAAGATTACGCCGGATGAACTTGCAACAGCCGATATGTTATGCGTAAGTTGTATGACAGCTACCATTACCCGGGGCAGGGAGATTGCGAGGGAATATAAGGATATCAGATCAGCAGCCGGAAAGAAATCTCACTCTATTATCGGCGGTATTCATGCGAGCATGATGCCGGATGATGTTGTTAACGATTTTGACCAGGTTTTTGTAGGCGAGGCTGAAAATCATATCATCGACCTTTTATCAGGAAGATTTCCCGATAAGATTGTTCACGGGGCTCCTGTTCAAGACATGGATACAATTCCAGTACCCAATTTCAAATTATTGAAGGGATGGGAGAAGATGAAGATATTTCCCATTATGACCTCGCGTGGTTGTCCGTATAACTGTAATTTTTGTTCGGTTACCGAGATGTTTGGCCGTGGGTACCGTGTCAGGGGAGTTGATAAGGTAATGGAAGAAGTGATATCTCATCGCGATCACAGGATATTTTTTGTTGATGACCATTTTGTAGTGAACAAAAGGCGTACCCATGAAATCCTTGACAGGATGGAAGCCATCGGGTTCAGGGGGAAGAAATGGTCAGCACAATTGCGGGTAGAGGTGGCCAGGGATATTCCCCTTGTTAAAAGGATGAAAGAGACAGGTTGCGCTACAGTTTACATCGGCTTTGAGTCAATCAATCCTCAAAGTCTTGAAGAGATGCACAAGGGTCAGACAGTTGAAGACATACGCCTGTCAATTGATGTTTTCAGGAAGAACGGGATTCTGGTCCATGGTATGTTTATGTTTGGGAGCGATTCAGATACCTGCGATATATTCGCTGCCACATCTGACTTTTGCCTTAACAGCAGAATCTCTTCAGTTCAATACATGGTGCTGACACCCTTGCCGGGTACAGAATTTTACCGCCGCATTGAACATGAAGGCCGGCTGTTGCATAAAAAATGGGAATATTATGACGCCATGCATGTTGTTTTTAAACCCAGGAACCTGTTGCCTGATGAGTTGCAGCAAGGGATGATAAGCTGTTTCAGCGATTTTTATTCCTATACCAGCAGCTTAAACGATGCAGTGAATGCCGTAGGGGAGACTGTTATTACCTTTTTCAGAAGGATTTATACCAAAGCTCATTTTCCTTCCTTTGTGCCGGCTCTTTTAAAACTTTTCGGCAGAAAAATCGTCATGAGTTGGATTAGTTATAATCGTGAGTATTTGCAATACCTGAAAAAAATAAGGTAAGATATTGTTTGAAGGAATAGCTGCAGGCAGGTAACTATAACCAACAACAACAACAACAACAACTACAACTACAACTACAACTACAACTACAACCCTTCTTCCCGTTAAATATCTTTCACCCGGTTAAAGCCAATGGCCTTAAGCAGCCAGTTTGGCAGGGCTTTTTCCGGATCTCTTTTCTGCAGGTTAAGATACCATCCAAATCTTTTCAAAATGGGGATTTTATGCGTTTCAACGAATTCTATAAGCGTACCGTCAGGATCTTCAGTGTAGGAAAATGAACCCGCTGCTTCTCCCATGTCAAAGCTGTGATCGACATCCACTGTAAAGGGATATCCTTTGCGTGAACACTCTTCCCGCAACAGGTCCATGCCATGGATATCGTAGCACAGGTGTATGAAACCCAGATCACCCCAGAACCTTTCTTTGTATATTTTTTGTGCTTGCCGGTCAAGTACCTGTATCAGTTCGATCTCACTGGTGCCGAAAATAGGGCTGAATGCTCCTATACGTGGTTTGCTGTGTTTGAGCAATACCCGGCGCATTTTTGAGAGGCCTCCCGGTATTGATGCAAATTCATCGAATACTGCAGTTTCATCAAAAACAACTGTATCATAACCCAGAATGCTGCTGTAGAACTCTTTGGATTTTTCTATGTCAGAAACACCAATAACAGCGCCATAAGCTGCTCCGGTTGGCTTCTTTTCATTTTTGAACCATGTGAAGCTGGTAACCAGCTGAAACAGGTTTCCGTAAGGATCTTTCACAAAAAAATGCTTTTTCTCTCTCGGATCTGTCAATAATTGGCTTACCATTTCCACACTGTTATTTTTCAAGAAGTCGTAAGTTGCCTGGGCATCCCTGCATTTTATTTTGGCGGCATACAGACCAAGATCGCCAAGCTGAACAGTAAAATCAGGATATAATGGTTTGCGTTCAACATATTGCCATATCTCAAATCCCCCACCTCCCTGGAGGTTAAGAGCCAGGGCTGCATGTCTTTTTTGCGGTTTGCCTCCTGTATACGGAAGCATATGTTCAGCAACTGCTGACTCTTCAAACATGCGGATGTCAACGCCGAAATTTTTTCTATACCATTTCCAGGCTTCCCTGACATCAGGGACTCCGATACCGATTTGTTGTATGCCGCTGATTACTTTTTCTTTCATGGGTTTATGCTTTTTTACTGATAAAAAAATAAAGGTTTTTCAGAATTATTTCTGATCAGGTAGGACTGGTCCTTCTGGCTATTAAATAAAATACAGGGGGAATATATTTTTTCATATAGTACAAAAAAGTCTCTCCTGTTCCCATCATCAATTCTTTTTTATTTTTTTCAACGGCTTTAATAATGCGCTTTGCACATATTTTGGCCGGAATTCCCCTGGCCTGGCCGGGGTCCATCAGATTGTATTTCTTACCGTCTTTGGTGAGTGAGTTTATCGAAATATCAGTTCTCACCCGCCCCGGATAAACAAGCGTTACCCTTATATGCTGGTTCCATAATTCAAGTGCCACAGTTTCAAAAAAACCGCGAAGGGCATGTTTTGCAGCTGAATAACCTGATCGCATCGGAAAACCATATAAGCCGGTCATACTGCTTATGGTCACCAGATGCCCTCCTCCTTGCCTGATCATGAAAGGAAGAAGAGCTTTGGTCAGGGTGACAGCTCCGAAAAAATCGGCTTCCATGATCATCCGGTCAACTTCAACAGGGGTTTCAATGGCCAGGGATCTTTGGCTGATACCGGCATTGTTAATCAGTATGTCTATACGTTCAAATTGTCCGGTTACGGTATCTACTGCTTTATTTATTTCCTCTGGTTTTGTCACATCGAGAGGAACAACTGAAGAGCTGCCGGGTGATATGGCTTCAAGTTGTTTTTTAAGTGTTTCAAGCCTGGTAACACTCCGTGCAGAAAGAATTACACGGGCTCCCGAACTGACAGCCAGTATGCTGAGGGCTTCTCCAATGCCTGAAGAGGCTCCGGTAATCCAAATGATCTTATCTTTAATCTTCACAGCTCAACGGGATTTAATACAATTTGGTCCATTTTATTCATGATGGACTTTCGTAATGCAAGTAATTTGTCAATATTCTGATTCCTTGTGAATTTCATTCGAAAAAACCGGAATCTGGAACGAACCTTTTTATGATGAATATAAAAACAATAAGCCGCCATCCCTGATAATGGCAGTGACAAAACAAAGGCAAGTCTCATCCAGATATTGTCAATCAGGCAAAAACCGGGTATCATCAATATCAGATACATAACCGGAAAGAGTATCATGGCCAGCACAAATTTGAATGTGCTGTGAAACTGGGTATCTTTAACCTTTGCCCTTGCTATCCTGACAGGGATGGAATAAGGAAGGATGTTGGCAATGAAACCATATACAAATATGGGTAAAGTGAGGAGTAAGAGTGTGGCACTTGCCAGTATTGCAGGTAATGAAAACTTACCTTTTGCAATAACCCAGTCACGAAAATTATATTGTTTCAACAGGGCCTGGTATTCATTCATATCCTTATTCAGTGAAGCTATATTTCCCGGCTTAGTCTCCAGTGTGTTATCCAGCAATTGAATCATTTTTTTATCAGCCCTGAACCGGCCGGCCAGTGAGTTGTCATGAATCCCCATTTGATTTTTCATAGGAGCATTGTAAATTACACGGAGATTCATATACAGATCATAATAATCAACTGTTGTGATATTGATCATCAGCTTTTCCAGGTCTTCTGCCAGACGCTCACGTAACCGGTTAACAGCATCAACATTGTTGTTTTTCCATAACTGATAAAATTCCGATATCTCTATCGGTTCTCCATAGTTGAGAAAAAGTGTAGTGCGGAATTTCTGATAATGACCGTAATCAACGCCAACAGGAACTATTTTAACAGCAAGTTCATCGCCATATGCTTCCTGGGCCATTAATGCAATGCGAAAAATGCCCTTCACCAATGGTCTGAGCCTTCTTTTATCACCATGGTTGCCTTCCGGAAATATACACAGCGGATTATGCTTGTTATGGATGACCCTGAGACTTTTTTCAAAAACTTCATCATTCCTTCTCACATTGCTTATTCCATCCCTGATCCGGAATATTGGCATGATATTGAGATAGTTCAGAATGCCGATGATTGCTTTACCCTTGAATATGTCAGCACGGGCAAGGAAAACAGGTTGCAACCCGGTGTCATAAACAAATGCCAGGGCATCCATCAATGCATTCTGATGGTTGGGGGCAAGCAGCACAGGCATTTTTAAGGGGAGATTTGAGCGGTTTACAGACTCAACTTTCCTGAAATACAGCCAATATGCAAGCCTCATATATTGCTGCAAAAGCCAGTACTTCAGCGACCATTCATCGATGCTTTTTTTATGAAACACGCTATATTTTTTGCTTTATACTTTTAACAATATATGAAAAAAAAATATATTGTGCACGAGGATTTGTTTGTTACAAGGGCCCTAAATTAATAAAAAACACGATAGAAGAAATTTGCAGCTGTCATTTTTGTTTAAACAAATTGAAAATAAAAACACTGATTACAACACTTACAACTCCTCAAGACCCCTTTCGATACGGTGAAATTTGTCACTCAGAAATGCCAGCAGCCTGCTGAATGTGGACATGGCTTCCTCGGTTTCTTTGTTAATGCTTTTCTTTTTCAGCCGAAGCAACAACAATCCGTACAGGGCATCAAGGCATGCCTCCACATCACTTACGTTTGCTGAAGGCAGTTTGCTTTTAAATTCCCTGAGAGGAATAACGGCTGTTGTGTACAGATTTTGATATTTTATTTCATCACGGCTGTTAAGCAATCGCAAATGAAGGTCATTCATATCACGGGTAAGGGTGTTCAGAAAACTCAGGTGACCTTTTTCACGTATGCCTTCTTCGTGCATCATCAGGATAAGATTGGCATACCAGTTCTTGATCTCTTCCATTGTGCGCACAGGCTGATTAAATTTGCGGATATAATTATTTTCAACAATGTTGATATTGAAATTGCAGGCTCTGATAATATCTTCAACCTGCCACATATAAAGGATATATTCAGCAATATTTGATTTTCTTTTTTTCTGTGCGATGATCATTGTGTTCTATTTTACTGTATAAAAGATAAAAGATAAAAGAACAAAGACTATAAGATTTCATGACCTAAAGACTCCCAGACTTTCAGACTCCCTGACCGCAAGACTTCTTACCTGGATTAATCCCTTATGACTTTGTCAAGCAATCTTCTCTCTTTCTTTGTCGGCCTGCCTGTGCCTTTTTGCCGGGAATAGAAAACTGTTTCACGGATCTTAAGCTTATGAAGTTCCTCAACAGAAGTCATATTCTCAATATATTCAGGCACGCGTTGTGCCGGTATCCGGTTGCCGGGAAGTTGTATTACTCTGAAAGTATATACCACCGGCAGTTTTCTGACAAAGATAATGTCACCGTGTTTAACTTCACGTGAAGGCTTAACAGGAATACCTTCGATGATTATTCTCCCTTTTTTACATGCTTCGGCGGCTATGTTACGGGTTTTAAAAACTCTTACCGCCCAAAGGAATTTATCAATTCTGCA
>JAFGTR010000142.1 GCA_016934055.1 Bacteroidales bacterium
CAGACCATCAGACCATCAGACCATCAGACCATCAGACCATCAGACCATCAGACCATCAGACCAGAAGACTGCCTGACCAACTACAACTACACCCTCTCCTTCGTATACCCCCTCCATTTCCCAAGTACCTGCTGAAAATCGTCAGGCAGATCGGAATCAAAAAACATTTCCTTGTTGGTGCCGGGATGAATAAAACCCAGTGATTTTGCATGAAGGGCATGTCGTGGCATAATGGTGAAACAGTTCTGGACAAACTGCCTGTATTTGGCAAAGGTGGTGCCGCGTAATATTTTATCACCGCCATATCGTTCATCATTGAAAACCGGATGACCGATGTATTCCATATGGATCCTTATCTGATGTGTTCGCCCTGTTTCAAGTCTGCACTCAAGCAAAGACACATAGCCCAGTTGTTCAAGTACACGGTAGTGTGTAACAGCCGGCTTGCCCTGGTCGCCTTCAGGGAATACCTGCATTTTCATGCGATCGCGGATACTGCGGCCTATGTGACCTTCGACGGTGCCTGTCTCATTATCGAAATGTCCCCATACCAGAGCTGTATAAGTTCGCTGTGTGGTGCGGTTGAAAAATTGCCTGGCCAGTTTGTTCAGGGCACTCTCTGTTTTTGCTATAACGAGGATTCCCGAAGTATCTTTGTCAATCCGGTGCACCAGCCCTGGTCTGATCTCGCCTGACTGAAACAGAGGCAAGTCTTTCAGGTGCCAGGCCAGGGCATTGACAAGGGTGCCTGTATAGTTGCCATGGCCCGGATGAACCACCATACCGGCTTCCTTGTTCACAACAAGAATTGCGTCGTCTTCGAAAAGGATGTTAAGCGGTATGTTTTCGGGAATAAGCTCAAATTCATGGTGGGGGTATGGGAGCACTATGGAGATCACATCGGCGGGTTTGACCTTATAATTGGGTTTTACAGGTTTTCCGTTCACAATTATGTTACCGGCTTTAGCAGCTTGCTGGATCTTATTGCGTGACACATCTTCAAGACGGTTGCCCAGGAATTTGTCAATGCGCAACAGGGTTTGACCCCTGTCGACTATAACGCGGTGATGCTCGTATAATTCTGCCTGTTCAATAAGTTCTTCCTGCATGGTCATCAGGATTACCGGCTGATTATCAGCTTTGACGTGAGTGTCTCTCCCGATTGTAATGTGATCTTCAGGATGTAAATTCCGGATTTCAGATGACTGACAGCAAGGGCATGTTTTAAGGTCTCTGCAAGAACCTGATGCCCGGTGATGTCATATATTTGTATGCGACCACCTTCAGCCATGGCTTTCTCAGAAAGAATTATCTGTAGTCTTTCATTGACCGGGTTAGGAAAGACCTTGAGAATCTCTTTGGCGGATGAAAAATCCGCAATATCCGAAGCTGTCTCCCGGGTGCTGAAAACAGGACGCATCATCAGCGATCCTCCCGGATCAAGACTGTCAACGGCATACCATGATCCCGTTATGTTCACCAGAATGTTACTGCGGTTATCGTGACTGACATCATAGCCTATGTTGATGAAATCTTCAGTGAGTTGTTTGATACCGACAAAAACGGTATCATCAACCATGATTTCATGTGACAGAGGAATGCGATAACGCGTAAACTCAAGCAGTCCGGTGTTGACATCAGGTGTGAGTTCTTCCTGGGAAACATAGAGGGTATCACCCGGAATGCCGCCGTCATTTTTCCAGATACACAGGTTAAAAGTAAGATCAGCCGTATAATTATTCCGGGTCTTGTTGAAGAATATGTCGACACCCCTTATTGTGTCCTGTCTGAAGACCGGGAACCTGCAGGCCATCATGGCTCCTGCTGTTGATTCGCCGGATATTCCGAAGCCAAACTCGGCGGTTCCGTCATCATAAGCATAATAATCGCTGAAGAGCTGTTTGTATTTAACCGTATCATTCTCCAGGAACTGGGAAGGATGTGTTTTTAAATAAGCTGTAACCTCAAACTCTCCCTCATCTGTGTCTGCTGAATATGCATAGCTGTGATCGAAAGGATCATTCCTGATAAACAGTGAATTGGGTTCTATTTTCTCTGTATACACCTCATAAAAGCTGACTTCCCCGGTAAACATATTCCTGACAACATAGGAACGGTTGATTGATATGGCGGTGTCTGCTTTTTCAAGGTTTCTGATTACGTACCGCACCTTGTTCCTGCCAATACGCTGGGCATAGTCAAGGTGGTGCCATGGGACAGTTGTGTAATCAAACAACAAGTCAGTTAAAGGATCGACAAAAGCAATGTCGTTAATTGATTGGTGGTTGGCACGGGGCATTGTGTTCAGCATGATGTAATCAATGTGCCATTGGTCAACATTGCTGAGGGCTCCGTGTTTACCCACGACCTCGTTGGGAGACATGCTGGTATAATTCCGGAATCTGAAACGAAATCCATCTTCACAAAGACTTTTCGGAATGGTAAGGATTTTCTGAATAAAAGGACCTGCCGAATCGGCTGATGCTTTCCATGCCCAGTTCCATTCGTTTGCCTGCGGAGAGAAAAATTCCAGCACCAATGAATCTTGTGGATCAGGCAGTTCACCTTTACCTCCGGCCTGGTAGAAAAAACTTAACAAGACCTCGTCATTGCCTTCTTTATATGGCAGAAGGTTGAAAGGTATTGAAGTCAGAGTATCTGAAGGTGTTGCCCTGTCATTGACAGCATATACATTACCTGATGGATCAATGGCATCAAGTGTGGCAACGCCGATGGATGGTGGCAAATCGGGAAAGGATGTGTTGACAAAAGCATTGATGTCAGTCCATTTTTCCTGATCAGGATAGATGGTAATATCCGAAAAATCTTCAAAAAAGGGCAGTTCCTTGCTTAATACAGCAGCAGTTGATTTTTTCCGGTTGCCGTGCTTAAGGGCCTCTTTTTTAACCTGTTGGTTTTCCGTCAGGCCGATCAGTTGCTGTCCTTTAACATTAGAAACCTGTGAAATCAGGGTCAATAATAAAGCAGCACTACATATCCAGTATATCGTTCTCTTCATCTGCATTAATTGTCATGGTATCCGGCAACGGTATTTTGGTAGAGTCGAGCGTAATCCAGACATCGATAGATGATCCCAAAGGAAGCCTGGCTCTTGATCCGGTATCAGGCCGTTGCTGGTAGACCCAGGCCTCTGTTCTTTCTTCTTCAGTGGTAATGGTGTTATCATCGAGGATGCCGCCAATCCTTAAAAACCGGTGGGTTGCCAATAGCCTTGCTTCTTCAAGCTTTAAGCCGGTAAGAAGAGGTATGGCTGTCATTTCATCACTCAGCCCTTTCCCCAGAACGAGGTCAATGAATGATCCTTTGCTTATTGAATCGCCGGGTATGATATCTTTTCCGTTAAATCTCTGTCTTAACACCAGGTTAATGCCGATATCGGGTTCATAGCTGACTTCCCCCAGTTTAAGGTTGTATGTCTCAAGTCTGGCTGTAGCCTGCCTGAAAGTCAGTGAGATAAGGTCGGGCATCGGCACCCGTTCAGGATTCATCGCATTCATCGTAAGAAATATCTTACGGTCTCTTTTTACCTTGAATCCTGCTTTCGGATGGTGTTCAACCACGGTTCCCCTTTCAAAGTCGGTAAGAAAGACCGAATCGAATACCACAATCCGCAACTGTTTATTCATTGCCGCGGCATGGGCTTCTTCAAGAGTGAGACCCCGCAGGTCGGGAACGGAGAGTTCTTCACTATGACGGGTGTACAATTTGAGGATGAATATAATGAGGAAGGTTCCGGCCACGACGATCAGAAAAGCAAGGATGATATTCCTGAGAAAAATATGCTGCACTATAAATTCATATATTTTCGTAACCACGTTATTCGATTGTTCGGGTTTCATAATATTAAAAGGATTTATATAAAACGGCAGAACAAATATAAAATTATATTATGATTATCAGAAATCACCCCGGGAATTGAAATCAAAGAATGAATTTCAATATGAAAATGGCGCACAATATGTACATCACAAGGGAAACCTGCTTCCAGCCGCCGGTAATAACTTTCAGAAAAACGTAAGTCATCATACCAACAATAATGCCTTCAGAAATACTTAAAGTAAGTGGCATAATAATGATCGTGAGAAATACGGGGATGGCTTCGGAATAGTCTTCAAGATCGATTTGTCTTATAGGGTTAATCATAAACAGTCCGACAATCACGAGAACCGGTGCTGTGGCAGCCCCCGGAACCATGCTGAACAGAGGATACAGAAATAATGATACCAGGAAAAGAAAGGCCACAACTATGGTTGTCATACCGGTACGTCCACCGGCTGATATCCCTGACGCACTTTCAATGTATGAGGTTACCGTGCTGGTGCCCAGCAATGATCCAGTAATGGTTCCGATGGCATCTGCCATCAATGCCTGTTTGGACTTTGGCACATCACCTTTTTCATCCAGGAGTTTTGCTCTGGAACATACGCCTACAAGTGTGCCAACCGTGTCGAAAATATCAACGAAAAGAAAGGTAAAAACCACGATAAGAATATCAGGATTAAGCAAGGTTGAAAAATCAATGGCTAAAAAGGTTGAACTGATGGACGGGGGTTTACTGATAATGGAATTCTCAGGCCACTGTGTGATGCCAAACGGGAGGCCGAGCACCGTAATCAGCAATATGCCAATGAGGAGGGCCCCTTTGATCCTGAAAATTAGCAGAGCGCCAATGATGATGATCCCGGCTAAAGACAATACAACATCCGGGTCGGTTGTGTCGCCTATTTTAACAAGCGTATCGGGATCACCGATGATGATTCCAGCGTTTACCAGACCGTTGAAAGCGATGAATAAACCGATACCGACTGAAATAGCATATTTAAGGTTAACAGGAATGCTTTTAATGATGGCTTCACGGATGTTGAAAAACGACATAATGACGAAGAGGATGCCTTCAATAAAAACAGCAGTCAGCGCTGTTTCCCAGCTATATCCCATGCCCCTGACAACTGTATAGGCAAAGAACGCATTCAGCCCCATACCAGGAGCCAGGGCGATAGGCAGGTTAGCCGCGAGGGCCATGACAAGCATAGCAACGACCGATGCAAGGATGGTGGCTGTGAAGACAGCGTCTTTGTCCATACCGGCATCTGACAGGATTTGCGGATTAACAGCCAGGATATAGGCCATGGTCATGAAGGTTGTAACACCACCCAGGATCTCATTCCGGATACTGGTGTTGTTTTTTGTAAGGTGGAAGATTTTTTCAAGCATGGTTAATACTGAATCTGGTTTTATGGTTGACAGTCCACGGTCTGCAGTCCACAGTTCACCAAAAATCTTCAAATCTTCAAACTCTCCCCGAACTGGCCCCGAACTGGCGCAAGCGTCCGCTTGTGCCTTCCCAAACAATACTGTCCCTGTATGTAAAGATAATATATTTAAAACTCCCACCGAAAGCCCAGGGTTGGCATGACCTGCCAGTCTGCGGGTCCAACGGGGAAGTTCCTGTCAATTTCAAGCTCGCCGCCTACGGCAATCTTAGGTGTTATCATAAACCATATCTGTGGCTCACTCTGGAATACGATTTCCTTTTCATCACGGTTGTTGATTTTATCCTGAGACCATATATCAATAAAGCCGGTAAGCAATATACGGTTCTTCCATACTGGCTGATACCAGGCTGTGGTGAACTGAAAGTCGGGGTCGTCCATACCTCTTGGCATTCTGCACAGCAGCATTGTGGAAAATATTGTATTGCCGATACGTATGGGATAGCCGAGACCGGTAAGAAACACGCTGTTGAAACTGAAAGCCATCATAAGGTTGCTGGCAGTATCAAGGTCAGCCCCGAACCCGTCATTATACTCTATATGAATGGCAAGTTGTTCCAGTTCTTTTATCTTTTTTATTCCAGGGATATAAAATTCACGGTATATTTCCCAGTATGCAGCCGACATGCTGCGAAACTCTCCGCTGAAATCAAAACTGGCATTATGATCAAAATCCACAAAAAAGAAAGTGGATCCCAGTGTGTCGGGTCTGAACATTTCGAGGGTAGCGGTTAAAAATTTACGGTCTTTGCCAAAATCGTAATGAAGCTG
>JAFGTR010000143.1 GCA_016934055.1 Bacteroidales bacterium
CAGACCATCAGACCATCAGACCATCAGACCATCAGACCATCAGACCAGGTATTAGCGTTATCCCATCGTCACTATAATGGTATTTTCCTGTTTCAGCTTGTCAAAAGGAATACACCTGCCGGCCAGCCTTTCTCCGTTAACAATCATTTGTTCAACGCCCTTTTCAATGCCTTTTGGATTCTTCACTTCAACATTTATGACTTTATCACGGAATCTGCGGCTTACACTGTAACCACTCCAGTTTGAAGGTATACAGGGATCAATGATGATGCCGTTATAAACCGGCCGTATACCAAGGATATATTGCGTGATGACATAGTAGGTCCAGGTTGCCGATCCGCTCAGCCAGGGGATGCGTGATTTCCCGAAACCCGGGCTGTGGTTGCTGTGTGTGCTCTGGCATACCACATAAGGCTCAATCTCACGGATTTCGGCCTTGTCGTTAAAAGATGAAGGCAGATAAGCTTTTAAATACTCGTATGCCCTGTTGCCATGGCCCAGTATGGCTTCAGCCATCACAGCCCATCCCTGGGTGTGAATAAAGATACCACCGTTTTCTTTGGTGCCGGGGTTCATCAGCTGGGCGCGGACGATGGTATAATCCGATGCTGTATAGGGAGGATTACATAAGGCAATGCCATATTCGGTGGCCAGCAGCTCATGTACTTTTTTCATAGCGCTGTCGGCCTGTTCAGAGCTGGCAGCACCTGATATTATTGCCCAGGCCTGGGGATTAAGATAGATCTATCCCTCTGAATTCTCTTTCGATCCGAATTTCATGCCATCATAACGGTATCCCCTAAGGAACCATTCCCCGTCCCATGCATTTTGTTGTATGGTGCTATCTACATTTTCAAGCAATGACCTGGCCCAGACCTCTTCTTCCTGGTTACCCAGTAATGCTGCAATCTCCGTGTATTCTTTCAGTGCCAGCCGCAGTTGCATGGCCACAAACACCGATTCTCCGTTGTGACCAAACCGCAGACAATCGTTCCAGTCAGCCCACAGTCCGCAAGGCAGACCATGAGTCCCCGATCTTTCCATGGTAAACCCAATGGCTCTTTTAAGGTGCCCGAACACCGTATCTTCGCCTTTGTCAGCATAAGGCAGTACTTTATTGTAAAAGGCAATGTCGCCTGTTTCTTTAATGTAGGCCGGAACAGCGTTAAAAAGCCACAGGCAGTCATCCGAGCGGTATTCTTCTTCCGAAGGGGCTTTTTCGCTGCCAGGTTTGTGAGAGAGTGGCCGCACTACAGGCATGGCCCCACCGGTGCTCACCTGGCCTGTGATCATCAGTTCAAGACGTTCTCTCACTTCATCGGTGATGGCATGCATGGGGCCTAAAAAATCCTGTACCGTGTCACGGTAACCCAGTCCGTCGCGCTCGCTGGAAGTATAGATCAGGCTGGCGGCCCTCGACCATGCAAAGGTCATCATACAATTGTAAATACTCCACATGTTAACCATGCTGTTGAGTAACGGATCAGGCGTATCTGCAGTGATGCCCTTGATGCGGCTGTGCCAGTGATTCATAAGCTGAATAAGATTCTCATCTGCTTTATGAAGATCGCTGTACTCTTCAACAATTCTCTTGCCTTCGTCACCGGCTTTGCCAATGCCCACAAGTACCAGGAGTTCTTTTGATTCTCCCGGCGAAAGAATGATCTCAAACTGCAGCGATCCGCAGGGATTGTCGCCGTATCCCCGTGAGTTTGTGCATTTGCCCTTTTCAACAACAAGAGGATTGGCATATGTGCGGTATGGTCCCAGAAACGCTTCGCGGTCGGTATCGTAACCAATGATTTTGGCCCCGACAAGTGCCTGGAAAGTATGCCTGCCCTGGTCCTTTTCTTCAAAATTGTCAGGCATCGCCGGAATATTTATGTTGGTGCCGTGATCTATAATGCCGTCCTGTATATCCATCTGTGTGGTATACTGAACGTATTGCAGGTTTAACAGGTCATCCAGGGCATTCCATGTCCCTACAAGCTCCTGGTAGGTGAATCCGCTGAGTGTTCGCTTCCGGCTGCCGGTATTGGTAATCTTAACTTTCCAGACTTCGTACAATTTGCCAAGGGGAACGAAATAAGTCACCTGACTTGCAATGCCTTTGTATTCCGAAGAGATGCGGGTATATGCAGTGCCATGGCAACATTGTGACTTGAACTGGTCGAGGGGTCTGCCTACAGGTTGCCATGATGCCGACCAGTAATCGCCTGAATCATGGTCGTGAAAATAAACATACCGGCCGGGCTGGTCCATGGGAACGGAGTTGAAACGCATACGGATGAAACGGCCCATGCCACCCGACTTGTAAAAGGTGTAGCCTCCGGCATTATTGGTGATTATCGATCCGAATTCTTTTGACCCCAGGTAGTTGCTCCATGATTTTGGGGTGTCAGGACGTGTTATCACGTATTCTTTGTTCTTGTCATCGAAATAGCCGTATTGCATACCTTCTTATATTAGTGTTTTTTAGTCATGTAAATTCGGGTCTTTTCCTTAAAAAACCTCTTTCCTCCCCGTGTAATTTCTTCCGTGAAAAAGAAACGGCAAGTTAAAAAAATTGGTGTTAGTTTGCCACTGCAAAAGAAAAATCTTTTAAGGGGTTAAATAAATTCGGCCTCACTGCTGATTGTTGTCTGACTTAACATACTGAAGGTCATTACAGGAATTTTCCGGCTTTAGCCGTATGTTCTTTTCTTTGTTAAAAAAAATAACGAATATAAACTGCATCAAGGTTTTTTCATCGTATTTTCGAAGCCATATTAATAAGGTATACATGGCTATGAAAAAAATAAGGATAGCTGTTATGTTTGGCGGACGTTCGGCCGAACATGAAGTGTCGCTGCAGTCAGCAAAAAATGTGATAGAATCACTCGACAGGCATAAATATGAACCGGTGCTTATCGGTATCAACAAGGAGGGACGCTGGTTTCTGAACGAGCATTCTATTCAGCTGCAAAATTCGGATGATCCAAAGCTGGTACAACTCTCTGGTTATGAACATGAAATTGCACTTACCCCGTCGGGCAGCAACAGTCAGCTTATCAGCATGCGTGAAAAAACTGTCTTCCCGAAGATCGATGTTATTTTCCCTGTTTTGCACGGCCCTTATGGCGAAGATGGTACCATCCAGGGTCTGGCCAGGCTTGCCAATATCCCCTGTGTGGGGGCCGGCATATTGGGCAGTGCAGTGGGAATGGACAAGGACGTCATGAAACGCCTGCTTCGTGATGCCGGCATTCCGAATGCCCGCTTTGTGACCCTGTCAGCTACAAACAGGCATAAGATCAACTATGATGCATTGAAAAGCAAACTTGGGAATACCCTTTTTGTTAAACCTGCCAACCTGGGATCATCAGTGGGTATCTCAAAGGTTAAAAATGAAAAGGAATTTGATGAAGCTGTTGAACTGGCATTTGACTATGATCTTAAAGTGATTGTTGAAGAAGAGATCAAAGGACGGGAGATCGAATGTGCCATACTCGGAAGCGAAAATCCTGAGGCGTCCGTTCCGGGAGAAATTATCCCTAACGCTGACTTTTATTCTTACCATGCAAAATACATTGATGCCGAAGGGGCAACCCTTTCCATACCGGCCCAGCTTCCTGAACATCTTGTGAAGCAGATACAGGACCTGGCACTGCAAACATTCCGCGTGCTCGAATGCCAGGGTATGGCAAGGGTAGACATATTCCTTACTCCTGATAATCGACTGTTCGTAAATGAGATCAATACCATCCCCGGCTTCACTATAATCAGTATGTATCCGAAGTTGTGGGAATATTCAGGAATAGCTTATGCCGAACTGGTTGACAGACTCATTCAGCTGGCTGTTGAAGATCATGAAAAACGCAGCAGGCTGAAGGTGTCGATGGAGCTGGGAAGATAGTGACAAGTGACGAGTGACAAGGTGTGTGGGATTTGGGAGGTGAGGTTTTGGGGTGCCGGGAAGGCAAATCCTGTAAGGGTGCCGTCTGTTCCCCATACTGGTCCCGCCGTTGGAGGGATCAGCTTGTGCCTGAAGGAAATATGTTATTATAAATAATTGGTCCAAGCGGATGCTTGAACCAGTAAGTGCGTGTTAAAACTTCGAAAATCGAAAATCGTACATTGTACATCGTAAATCTTATACCGGAGCGTCCGCTTGTGCCTGAAGGAAATCTGTTATTAAAAATAACTGGTCAAGGCGGGTGTTTGAACCATTAAGTGACATTAGTGAATCAAAAATTCCAGAATATATCAATATGTCTTATTGATATCGTTAGGGTCAGGGTTTTTTAAACAAAAAATAAAAATTTTATAATTATGTAATACATTGATATAAAGACTTTTCAAATTCTCAGTGTGTTAATAGTTTTAAAAAAACTAAAACATTAGTTGTAAAACTAAATAATTAGTTATATATTTGTTCCGTTAAAAATTATTATATGGAACAGAATAATATACCAAGGGAACTTACCCGCGCTGAAGAAGAGATTATGCAATTGCTTTGGGATATGGGCAAGGGCTTTGTGAAAGACCTTGTGGAACGTTACAGGGAACCCAAACCGGCTTACAATACCGTTTCAACCCTTATCAGGATACTTGAACAGAAAGGTTTTGTAGGACACACTGCCTATGGCAAGACACATGAGTACTATCCACTTGTATCAAAAGATGAATATCGTAAACATTTTCTTAATAACATGATAAGTCATTATTTCAGTGGTTCGTTCAAGCAGCTGGTTTCTTTTTTTGCCAGAGAGCAGAAGATGAATATCAAAGACCTTGAAGAAATGCTGAATACATTGAAAAGGGAATCCC
This sequence comes from Bacteroidales bacterium, assembly GCA_016934055.1. Lineage (GTDB taxonomy): Bacteria > Bacteroidota > Bacteroidia > Bacteroidales > UBA10428 > UBA5072. The sequence continues at coordinate 4,810 of JAFGTR010000143.1, forward strand.
AGCAAGAAAACAAATAATGTGAAAACCCATGGAAGCATTTATTATAGTCCAGATTAAGTCGGCCTGCTGTATGGGATTGTTTTGTTTAAGCTACCTGTTTCTGGCAAGGAATCTCACTTTTTACCGTCTGAACCGGTTTTATATCCTGGCTACCGTAATTATATCAATTATAATCCCTGTCATGTCTATTCAGATGCCCTCAGCGGGCCAGAACGGAATATATAATATGGTTCTTGATACCATCACAGTTAATGCTGCTCCAAAAGAAACAGATGCGGTCTTAAAGGCTTCATGGACTGATGTTGTTAAATATATTTACCTGGCAGTATCCCTTGTTTTTGCCGGATTTCTGATATACCAGCTGACGGGACTCGTATCCATTATACGCCGGCACGGCATACAGCGAAAGAACGGGATGCTTTGGGTTTTCATACCGGATAATCTGCCTTCCTTCTCGTTTTTCAATATTATATTTATCAGTTCTTCCGCGTTCAGTAACAGAAGAGAAAATACAGTTGTGCAGCATGAGATGGCCCATGCCCGTCAGTTCCATTCTCTTGATATTGTATTCATTGAACTGTTAAAAATTATACAGTGGTTTAATCCATTTATATATATCATGCAAAGATTTTTAAAAGAAACCCACGAGTACCTGGCTGATAAAGCTGTATTGGAGCAGAACAGCGATTCAGCCGGGTACCGCCTGCTCCTCCTGTCCAGGGTTTTTGGGATTCAGCCCGGGATATCCAATTATTTTAATCATTCACTTATTAAAAAACGATTTACTATGATGTCAAAAGAAAAATCCCCATTGTTACGGCAGGCAAGGTACCTGCTGGTAATACCGGTCTCACTCCTGCTCATCTTTGTTTTCAGCTGTCAGAATGCCAGTTCATCGCTGAATCAAAAAGGCGCAGATGAACAATCCCCGGCCTTAACTGAAACGACAAATACTATAACTTCAGAAGCTGTGCCGGACGACGATTCCGTATATGTTTGGGTTGATGAGATGCCTGAATTTCAGGGAGGAGGTGAAGAAAATGTGAAGGCCTACATTCAAAAAAATGTGATCTATCCTGAACTTGCTAAAAAAGCAAATGTGCAGGGTAAGGTCTATGTTTGGTTTGTTGTTGATGAATCCGGTAAAGTGGTTGATGTAAAAGTTGTACGAAGCGCTCAAATTGCAGATGATAAGAAATCCGTGGTTGTGGTTTCCTATAAAGAGAAAGAACCTTTGACAGTAAAAGATGCCGTTCGGGAACTCGACAAAGAGGCCATTCGTGTAATATCTTCAATGCCGGACTGGAAACCGGGTATAAAGAATGGAAACCCGGTTAAGGTCAGCTATACTTTCCCCATCAATTTTGTATTGCAGGAAAAAATGCCGAAAGACCAGTAACTTTTCATCAAGGACGGATAATTAAAATCTCTCATAAGGTGTAGTATGATCCCGGAGGTCCGGGCTAACTGCACCTTTATTTTTTTATATCTGTTTCCAATGACCTTGTACAGAAAGAATCGATAACGGATTATACCTGGCAGAAACCCGGTTCAGAACATTTTTTCTTTATTACAAATGAATTTATAACTGAATGAATTCTTATATTTTTAAGAATTATTCAAAATTCTATCATTTGAAAATGTTTCGGGAATTCGTTAATGGCCACCAATTTAATAAAACAATGAATGGATACTATGCTCGATTGTATTAACCAGTCTGACAATTATTTAAATAAACACTAATGCCAATATGGCTTAATTATTCTTCTGATACTGTCAATATGGCATTAAAAATCATATGGCATATAAATTGAAAATATTTTAGTGTAAAATTTAAAATGTTTAACTAAAATATTGGAGGATTTAGCCATGTTACCATCATTAAGAACAAGAACCAGTTTACCGAGCCTGGTAGAAGAATTCTTCAACGGTGATTTATTCCCGAAATTCTTTGATATGGAAAATAAGTATTCAATTCCAGCCGTAAACATTATCGAAGGCAAGGATGAATTCCGTATCGAGGTAGCAGCTCCGGGTTTGAACAAAGAAGATTTCAGGATCCAGCTTGATAACAGCGTCATGACCGTTTCCTCGGAAAAAGAGGAAAAACATGAAGAAAAGGATGAAAAAGTCATGCGGAAAGAATTCAGCTATTGCTCTTTCAGACGTTCTTTCTCACTGCCCGAAACTGTGAATGTCGATAAGATCAAAGCCAATCACAAAGACGGTATTTTGCAGATCGTTGTCCCCAAAAGGGAAGAAGCAAAGGAAAAACCTGCAAGGGAAATAAAGATATCGTAAGCAATATGCTGAATGGTATGAAGGAAAAGCCCGGATGTTTGTCCGGGCTTTTTTTTGGAAAAACATTATGGGAAGTGAAAAACGAATAGTGAATAGTGAATAGTGAAAAGCGTTGCCCCCCTCAGGGTCTCCCGCACAGTTCATTTGTTTAAAGTATAATTTTTATTAACTGAATGTGTTTCATAATAATAAAAAGGGGACATTGAGGGTAAGCCCAAGATCGGAATGACTGAAAGACGCTTTTTAAGAAAGCTCCTGTATACCCCGGCATGGTGTTTATAAACTTGCCGGGGCATTATTTTGGTTTGTTAAAAAATCTTAAAAAGCTATAAAATATTGGACGTTTTTACTTTTTTTGTGTTCGCTTATAAAACATTCTAAGAATATATTTTATGGATATCGTTGTTCAAAACATTACCAAGAAGTTCGGTGCCCAGAAAGCAGTCGATGATGTTTCCTTTACGGTGAAAACCGGAGAGATCGTTGGCTTCCTCGGTCCCAACGGAGCCGGGAAAACCACCACCATGAAAGCCATTACCTGTTTCTTTATGCCCAACGAAGGCAATATTACAGTAGGGGGGTATTCCATCCGGGAGAATCCCGAAGAGGTGAAAAAGAACATTGGCTATCTTCCTGAAAACAATCCTCTTTACAGGGAAATGCCTGTGATTGACTACCTGCATTTCATGGCTGAGTTGCAGGGCGTTCCCGATGGCAGTATCCGTGAAAGGATACTTGAGATGGTTAATGTATGCGGTCTGGAGGGGGAGAAGCATAAAAAGATCGGCGAGCTTTCAAAAGGGTATCAGCAGCGTGTGGGTCTCGCACAAGCTTTGATCCATAACCCGAAGGTATTGGTTCTTGATGAACCCACTTCCGGACTTGATCCGAACCAGATCATTGAGATCCGTGATCTCATCAGGAAAATAGGCCAGGAAAAGACTGTCATCCTCAGTTCTCATATTCTGGCTGAGGTGGAAGCTACATGCGACAGGGTCGTTATCATCAACAAAGGTAAGATTGTGGCCGACGGTACTTCTGCAGAGCTCAGAAAACAATCACAGGGACGGGAGATCCTGAAGGTTACCATCGAAGGCGGAAACAGGAATGAGGTGTTTAAAGCCCTGCAAAGTCTTGAAAATGTGCAGATGGTTGATTTCATCTCAAAGAGCGACAGCTCTTTTGAGGTGCAAAGCAAACCCGACACATCGTCACGCCGTGATGTGTTTCAATTGTGTGTTAAAAAGGGCTGGGATCTTACTGAACTAACGCCAACTGAAACAAAACTTGAAGATGTTTTCAGAGAGTTGACACTTAAATAATTAAAATATACAAATTGAATTTACATGAAACAGATCTGGATAATTACAAAACGTGAGCTGGCTTCTTTTTTTGATTCCCTGCTGGCCTATATATTGCTGCTGGCATTTCTGGGTTTCAGCGGATTGTTTACCTGGCTTATCGGGGGTGACATTTTTCTGGTTAAACAGGCCAGCCTGCAATCATTCTTTGGCGTGGCTTACTGGACACTCTTTTTCTTCATACCCGCCCTTACCATGAGGATGATTGCCGAGGAAAGAAATTCAGGTACGCTCGAGCTTATGCTTACCAAACCGGTATCCGACTGGCAGTTTGTACTCGGTAAATTTCTTTCGGCCCTGTTGCTGATAGTGATCTCTCTTGTGCCGACACTCCCTTATTATATCACCGTTGCCAGCATTGGTCCCATTGATCACGGCGCCGTATGGACAGGATACCTTGGTCTGCTGTTGATGAGTGCTGCATATATCAGTATAGGCCTTTTTGCCAGCAGCATAACCAGCAATCAGATCGTGGCATTTTTGCTGGCCCTTCTGATTGGCATATTTTTCCATCTGCTTTTCAGCACCCTTGCCGGAAGCTTTACAGGATTCATTGGCAAGCTTTTGAGTTACCTGAGCCTTCATACACATTACAGTTCCATTACCCGCGGAATGGTTGATTCAAAAGATGTGATCTATTTTCTCTCGATCATCTTTCTTGGCTTGTTCGCTGCTGAAACAGCCGTCGCAAAACGCAATATCAACGATAATTAATCAGGACTGAGCAACATGAAATCAAAAACTTCATTATTTTATTTTGTGCTATTGACAGTAGGTGTTGTTGTACTGATCAATATATTGGCCAACCGCTTTTTTTTCCGTCTCGATCTCACAGAAGACAACCGCTATACGCTTAGCAGGGCCACCAAAGACCTCTTGCGTGAGCTCGATGAGCCCATCACCATCACAGCTTACTTCACCAGGAAGCTGGACCCTTCCTTTGATAATATCCGCAAGGAATTTGAAGACCTCCTTACCGAGTATCATTCCATCTCGAAAGGCATGGTGGTTTATGAGATAAAGAATCCGTTGAAAGATGAAAAGACTGAACAGGAAGCACAACAGGCCGGCGTGATGGAATTACAAGTCCAGGTTAGGGAGGATGACCAGTTTAAAGCACAGAAGGCCTACCTGGGCGCTGTTATTAAAATGGGGGAGGATTCTGAAGTCATTCCTGCCATTGGCCAGACACAAGGTATGGAATACAGCCTTTCCACAGCCATCAAAAAATTATCGGTGAAAGATAAACCCAATATTGGCATTTTGCAGGGTCATGGCGAGGCTTCACTTCAGCAACTCCAACAGGCTATGTATGCCATGGAGGTGCTCAATACCATTGAGCCGGTTTACCTTACCGATTCAACTGACGAACTGGAAAAATGCGAAGCTCTTGCCATTGTGGCTCCCAAAGATTCCTTCCCGCAAAGCCATCTTGATCAGCTGAGTCAATTCCTGGCCGGTGGCAAGGGGATTTTCATCGCACTCGACCGTGTCGGAGCTGACGAAAGCAGCCAATGGGGAATGCCCATCAATACTGGCCTTGAGACCTGGCTCAGTCAATGGGGTATCGAAGTCGGCAACAACTACATTGTTGATGTGCAATGTCCTACTGTTACCTTGCAGCAACAGCAAGGACAGTTTATTAATATTAAGCCGGTTCAGTTTTATTATTTTCCTTTCATAACGAATTTTAAAGATCATCCTGTTTCATCGGGTCTTGAGCAGATAATTCTGCAATTTGCCAGTCCGATCAGCTACACAGGTGACACCTCTGTTTCATATACACCGATTGCCGGCACTTCGGAAAGATCGGGGACAAAATCGTCATATTCGCTGTATGAAGTTGACAGAGAATGGACTGAAAATGATTTTCCGCTGTCGGACCTCACCGTTGCAGCTGCCCTTGAAGGCAAAATAGCCGGGCCTGTAAGTACCCGGATGGTGGTGGTGGGAGATGGTGATTTCCCTTTAGGCGGTAACCGCGGTCAGGTTAATCCCGATAACATCAATCTTATGGCCAATGCTGTTGACTGGTTGTCCGACGAGACGGGCCTTATAGAATTGCGGACAAAAGGAGCAACGATGAGGCCTCTTGATAATCTTGAAGAAGGAAAACGCAAATTCCTGAAATATTTTAATTTTTTGCTGCCCCTTGTGTTGGTGATCATATACGGCATTTTCCGGATGCAACGCAATCAGCTGAAAAAAGTTAAACGAATGGAGGTTGGCTATGTATAAGAACATGAACATTAAGAAACTGTCTTTTATCTTTATTTTTCTTTTGGTGTTGGTGGCCCTTGTACTTCTGATTGATCAGAAGAAGGGAAAGAAAACTTTCCGCACCGATCTTTTTAACGCCGATACGGCAGAGATAACAGCCATTGTCATATACCCCGGGGCAGATCAAAGCAAACCACTCACACTGTTGAAGAACGGTAAAGATTGGATTGTGAAAGAAGACGAAAAGGCGTTTTCCGCCGATCCCGGCATGGTAAAAGAAATGCTTCGCACACTGAATGACATGAAAGCTACACGGGTTGCCGCTACCGAAAAAGCAAGATGGAAAGAATTTGAGGTCGATGATTCAACCTCTACAAGGATATTGGTAAAAAAAGGGAAAAAAACAGTTTCAGCTTTGTACCTGGGTAAGTTTTCATACCAGATGCCCAAAAACACAAACCCTTATGATTATTACAACCGGCAGCCTGAGATTTCAACTTACGTAAGGGTAGGTGATGAAAAATTCGTTTATGTAACCAAAGGTTTCCTCACCATGGTCTTTAACCGGAGTCTGAATGATTTCCGCAATAAAGTGATCATACGTTCAAACAGCAATGACTGGAACAGGCTTACTTTCAGCTATCCGGCTGACAGTTCATTTATCATGCTTAAAGATAAAGGACAATGGTTTGTTGACGGTATTGTTGTTGACTCGGCAAAAGCAGCTGAGTATCTCAGCTCTGTTGCATGGGTTTCAAATGATGATTTTGTGGATGATCAGAAACCTGTGTCGAACAAATACGATCTGTCACTGAAAATAGAAGGCGATAATATGGTCAGTCCTATTGTTCTGACAGCTTATGCAGCCGATACAACACACGGATATCTCCTTCACTCCAGTGAGAATCAGGGCGTATACTTCAGCGGGAAAAAATCAGGCCTCACTGACCGCATATTCGTCGGGAAGACAGAGCTGCTGAGTGCCGGCGAATAATTTCTGATACGATAAAGTCCTTGCGGAGCCCGGAGGTCATGGAAGAGTATGCTCATGTTATTATCTCAAGAAGACTCTGGCAGGAACTTCGGACCCTGCCAGGTCTTCAGCCCCCTCAAACCTTTTTCTTTCAGGTCAATCAATGCTAAATTTAATCTCTTTAATAATCTGTTGCCGGGTATGCATATTTTTTCATAACTTTCACAACAAATACTAAAACCCATGGATGAATTAACGATGAAAAAACATGTTACGCTGGTGTCGGCCCTGCAGATTGGTTTCAGTACCATTGGCCTTATCGGCGCTATTATTGTATTTTTTGTATTCACCTTTGCCAATTCCTTTGTCCTTGATGATGAAATTGCCAATGCAGTGCTCAGGTTTCTGAGTGTTTCCCTTCCTGCAGCCATTGGCTTTGTTTCAGTTATTGGCCTTATCGGTGGCATTGGTTTGCTGAGCTATCAGGAATGGGCGAGAATTCTGATGCTGATCATTGCGGCCATCGGATGTCTGAATGTGCCCTTCGGTACCATTAAAGGCGTATATTCCATATGGGTACTGATGCAGGATGAAACCATCAGATTGTTCAAGAATTTCTGACACCTTTTTGACAAAGGCAAGCCAGTCATCTTTACCCGGTTTTTATGCACATTCAATCAACAACCGGTATTTTAAATTTCATAAATAGTTATATTTGAAACATCCCGGGAATGATATGGTATTGTCCTCATTCGCGGGTGAACGGGTTTTCTGTCCTGCCGATTAGCCGGGTAACTAATTTAAAATGACTGCTGATGAGTGGCTTCTTTGGTTCTGTTTCAAAACAAGATTGTGTTAATGACGTCTTTTATGGTACCGATTATAATTCCCACCTGGGTACAAAAAGAGGGGGCATGTGTGTATACGGCGAAAAAGGTTTTGAAAGGGCTATCCACAGCCTCGAAAACGACTATTTCCGGACAAAATTTGAGCCTGAACTGCCCATGTTCAGTGGTCATAAAGGAATTGGAATTATCAGCGACTGGCAAAGTCAGCCTCTGATCATCAACTCTCATATGGGCACTTTTGCCCTGGCCATTGTCGGTAAAATCAGCAACTGGGAAGAACTTGAGAAGAGAGCCCTTAAACAATGCAGGCATTTCAGTGAGATGTCGGGAAGGGGGACCAACCAGACTGAGCTTGTTGCCATGCTGATCGCTGAAGAGGAAACTTTCGTGGAAGGTATTAAAAATGTCTTCGAACGGATAAAAGGCTCATGCTCCATGCTGATCCTGCTTGAAGACGGGATCATTGCTGCACGCGATAAGCTGGGTCGTACACCTGTTGTTTTAGGCCACAAAAAAGATGCCTGGGCTGTGACAAGTGAAACAATATCCTTTCCGAACCTGGGTTATGAGATCGACCGTGACCTTGGCCCGGGGGAAATCGTGCATATAACAGCCGAGGGTGTGGAGCAACTTGCCCCTCCCGGCGAAAAAATGCAGATATGTGCATTTCTGTGGGTCTATTATGGCTATCCTGCATCGATTTATGAGGGTGTCAACGTTGAATCGTGCCGTTATCGTTGTGGCGCTGCCATTGCCCGAAATGATAAGACCAAGGTTGATTTTGTTTCCGGAATACCTGATTCGGGTTTGGCCCATGCCATAGGATACAGCATTGAAAGAAAATTGCCGTATTACCGCGCTTTTGTAAAATATACCCCTACCTGGCCGCGGAGTTTTATGCCACAGGACCAGTCACAACGTGATTTTATTGCCCGGATGAAACTCATTCCAAACCGCGAAATGATAGAGAATAAAAGAATGGTTTTCTGCGATGATTCTATCGTTCGTGGTACACAACTCAAAGACAACACGAAAAAATTGTTTGATGAGGGGGCTGCTGAAGTTCATATCAGAATTGCCTGCCCTACTCTTTTATTCCCCTGTGAGTTTCTGAATTTTTCGAATTCCCGTTCTACTCTTGATCTGGCCGGCAGAAAAGCTGTTGCTGAGATAGAAGGGACAGATGATGTGGATTATGATAAATATCTTGATGAAAATTCAGATGCCCATAGAGAAATGATTGACAGGATAAGAAAAAGACTGAAAATCAATTCGCTGAAATTTCAAAAGATGTCTGACCTTGTAACGGCTATTGGCCTGCCAAAGGAAAAACTGTGTACACATTGCTGGGACAAGTCTGGTTTTGGCTGAAACAATGCTTTTTTTAGTGGACTCAAGATTTATTTTTTGCCGTGAACTCAATTTATTATATTTGTCGCGGCTTTATTGTTTACGTGTGGTTTTAATTTGACGCTTAAAGGGCATTTAGCTCAGTTGGTTTAGAGCATTACCTTGACAGTGTAGGGGTCACTGGTTCGAATCCAGTAATGCCCACACAACAGGACTTCCTCCGGAACTCGGGGAAGTCTTTTTTTAATTTTGTTTTATTGTGTCAAAAAAGGAAGTGCTGTATGAAGATGATCCCAGAAGTATAAAATACTTTGTGAAGAAATATCTTCTGAAGAACAGGGATGCATATGCCGGGAAAAAAATAATCGACTTTCCTGCAGGAAATGGCATAACCTCAAAAATACTGAGGGATATCGGGGCTGAACCTGTTGCATTTGACTTGTTTCCCGAATATTTTACCATAGAGGGCATAAAATGCTCAAGAGCCAGCATTACTGATGGTATTCCTATGGAAGACAATACAGCTGACGGACTGATATGCCAGGAAGGGATTGAACACTTCAGCGATCAACTTGGCGCATTGATGGAGTTTAACCGTGTATTAAAACACAATGCCGTTCTCGTAATTACCACACCCAACTATTCCAATCTCAGGTCGAAACTCAGCTATTTAATCTTTGAGAGTGAGCGTTTCAATAAAAAGATGCCTCCGAATGAACTTGACAGCATTTGGATGGCAAAACAGGATATCACCAATGACATATACTTCGGTCATATTTTTCTGATTGGCATACAGAAACTAAGGTTGCTGGCAAAGCTGGCCGGTTTCCGTATTAAAAAAATCCATTTTACACGGGTCAAATCAAGTTCATTATTTCTTTTTACTTTTCTTTTTCCTTTTATTCTTGTTTCAAACTGGATAACATACAAAAAAAACCTGAGAAGGAACAAGGACTATGATTTTGAAATGAAAAAGCTTGTCTATGGTGAAGTTTTTAATATAGCCATAAATCCTAAAATCCTGGTTGGCGGGAATCTTATGGTTGAGTTTACGAAGGAAAAAAACTGCAACGAAGCAGGCAAAACTCTTAAAAGCAAACATAAAGAATTCGGACGGGCCTGAATTTCTTCCGGAAAATGTTTATTTGTAAAATCAAACCGAAAATCACAATGAAAACTTTGTGACAGCTCTCAATTTTATGTAAATTTAAACCTCGATTGGTATGCCCTGCTTATCATATATGTGAGTTAAGAAGTTATTGCGAAGACATGATCAACGGGTATGCGTTATACTAAAATTAAATTCATATGAAATTGTTGTTTGTAAAAATTGGTCTGGCCATTCTTATCTTTTTCGGCTTTTTATGGCTTATAAAAATTCTTCTGAACGAATCATCACAAGATATGGTCAGCCCCCTGAATCCGGACAGGATACCAGTACAGGAGTTTTTTTTCAGTTTAAATAAAGACACAATCTTTACCGGCAAAGAAGGAACTGTGCTGAAGATAAACAAAGATGCTTTTATAGATTGCCAGGGCAAGCCCGTTGAAGGTCGGATTAGAATTAACCTCAAAGAAATATATTCGAAGCCTGACATAATCCTGTCAGGTATAACCACAACATCCGATGGCCAAATACTTGAAACGGGTGGTGCGTTGTATCTCAATGCATATCAGGGAGAAAAAACGCTTTGTGTGAATGATACGGCAAAAATTGGTGTTATTGTCCCTGCCGGCGAAGTCCGGAGAGATATGAAACTATACAGGGGCAGGTTTTTTGATAATACAGCTAAAATCAACTGGACTGACCCCGAAGAACTGCTGAACAATTATGTGTTTGAAACCGGAAACCTGGGATGGCTGAGCATTGAAAGGTTAGTTGATAAAATGAATGCTGAGGAAATCAGCCTGGTGGTCTCTGTTAACAACCGTAAAGACTATAAATATTTGATAATGAGGATGATATATTTAAACCTGGGGATATGTCTGGATGGATTTGAAGCCGGAAAAAATCGCTTTGTTTTCGGAAATAATTATGCCGAAAATTTGAAATTGCCCGTTGGTGAGCCGGTTATAGTGTTTGCTGTTGCGCAGCGCGAAGAAAGGCCATATATAGGTATGCAGGAATTTATCCTGGGAAAGAATAATGTTTCAACCCTGAATTTAAAAGAGACAACGACGGAAGAGATGGAAGCGTTGATTGAAGCCTGGTTCTCAGAAGACAAAGAATAGATTAAAGATCTAAGATCAAAGATCAAAGATCAAAGACAATATGAAATACATTCTACTAACCACTAACTTCAAACTTCTAACTATTGTTATGTTAACTTTAATATGTTCATCGTCATGCTGAATTTATTTCAGCATCTGCTGAGATTCCGAAATAAATTCAGCATGACTAACCGCCAGTCTGGACTTAACATAACACTACATTAAATCTTCCGCATCAGCAATACCTTTGAACCATAAATTCTATTCTTTGAATTCCACTTCTTTCTGCCGGTAAAAGTCGCGAAGTACATAGAAAGCCTTCTTTTTTGTACCATTCTGGCCTATAAGTCCCTTGCGGTTCCAGCCGTCCTGAATGCCCGGCAGGGGCCTGCGTGGTGACCTGAAATCACATAATATCCAGGGTGAAAGTCCCCTGAACTGGGGTATTTTTGATAACATAGACAGGGAGCGCTTATACAAATCTTCCTGGTATTCCTCGGTCCACCGTGTTAATGGATCACCATGTAATCCCTGCAGGGCGCCGGCTCCGAATTCGCTGATCATGACCGGCTTGTCATATTTGATGGTCCATCTCACCTTGTCGCATTTTTGTGGTAGTCCGTCATACCAGCCTACATATTGATTAAAATTGATGATATCAACATAGTCGGCAAACGGGTCTTCCACAATCCTGGCATCCGGATCAGCCGGATTACCGTGTACTTCCATGGCTGCTGATATCAGCCTGGTGTCATCGAGTGAACGTGCATGTAATGCAAGCTTTTTTAAGAAGGTTGTTCTGGCATCGCTCACAGGTGTTTCATTGGCCATTGACCAAATGATCACCGAAGCCCGGTTTTTATCACGGCCTATCAATTCAGTCAGCTGATTCCTTGCGTTATCAAATGTGCCCGGGTTATCCCAGAGAATTGTCCAGTATACCGGTATCTCTTCCCATAATAAGATACCCATCTCATCGGCCAGGCGTGCCATATGCTCGTTGTGTGGGTAATGAGCCAGGCGCACGTAATTGCAGTTCAATTCTTTTGCCCAGTTCAGTAACAGGCGGGCATCTTCAACCGCATAAGCCCTGCCGCCGCGCATGGGATTTTCCTCATGTATGCAAATCCCCCTGAGGAAAACAGGCTTCCCGTTCAGCAAAATATCTGTACCCCTGGTTTCAATGGTTCTGAATCCGATTTTTTCGCTCAGCATTTCATACCCGGTTGAAATGTTCACCTGGTAGAGCTTTGGATTAACTGTGGACCACCGGACCAGATTTTTCAGGGCGATCTCAACTTTTGCTATACCCTCTTCATTGGTTGTGAACTCGGTTATACTATTTAATTCAGGTATTTCAACCTTTACCTTCTGAATCCCGGAATGACCATTTAATTTTATGTAGCCTGATAAGATATTGTGCTGTCCTGCGGCAAGCTGAATGAAATAATCTTCAATATAAGTTTCCGGCACTTCAACAATCATGACATCTCTTGTGATGCCTCCATAGTTCCACCAGTCGGTGTTCAACGTTGGCACACCATCGCGGCTGCGCTTATTATCGACTTTAACGACAACGGAATTTCTTTCGTCTTTAATATAATCAGTGATTTCAAAACTGAAAGGGGTAAACCCCCCGATATGCATTCCCAGCTTTTTCCCGTTAAGGTAAACATGAGCTTCGTAATTGACTGCTCCGAAATAAAGAAAGATACGGTTTGATGGATTTCCCGGCTTGTAATCAAACAGTCTCCGGTACCATACAGTCCCTTCGTAATACAGCAGTCTGCTGTCCTGTGAATTCCAGTCGCCCGGCACTATCAGTGTTGGTGATTTGTCAAAGTCATATTCCTGCAGGTCAGATTTGCCTGCAGGTTGTCTGTCAAGGAAGTACCCGCCGTAAGGATTTGGATTCTTGTCGAAAGGTTCATAGCGGTAATCATAGTAACCGTTTTCATAGGGGTCTATGATATATTGCCATTTCCCGTTAAGGGGGAAATTAGTCCTGTTATTCACGTTAATGATAATATTCTGTGAAAGAACATTGAAAGGCAATAAAACAATTAAGGTTATAAGTATGGGTCTCATGACTTAAGTTTGAGTTAATCAAAAAATACTTTAATGTAAATATACAGGATATATATTCTCATATTCCGAACAAAATCTAAAAGTTCCTGTTTATGTTATTAAACGATGAAAACATGAAAAGTACAGCTAAAGCCGTTTGGAACGGATCATTAAAAGAAGGGAAAGGAAATCTGAGCGCCCTGACTTCTTTTTTTAGTCAATTACCATATACATTTAATTCCCGCTTTGGAGACGGCAAAGGGGGAACCAATCCCGAAGAGTTAATTGCTGCAGCCCATGCAGGTTGCTACAGCATGGCTCTCAGCGCTGAGCTTGGCAAGGCCGGAATAGTTCCGGACAGCATTGAAACCGCTTCTACAATAACGATGGATAACGGGAACATAACCCAGTCGCATCTTGTTGTAAAAGCCAGGGTAACCGGAATCAGCCAGGAAAATTTTGAGAAGATTGCCAATGAAACAAAATCAGCATGCCCTGTGTCCAGGGTGTTGAATCTGGAGATAACGTTAGATGCTTCTTTGTTGTAGACGTAAGATTAAAGATCAAAGATCAAAGATCAAAGATCAAAGATCAAAGATCAAAGACTAAAGATCAAGGACTATGGGATTTCAATATCCCATTCGGGGAGGTCCTTGCAAAAGAAATGTAATCCCTTCATCCCCGATGAGATCGGGTCTGCCGGTCTTTCATTCAATAATGGATGGGAAAAGAGGGATGATTTCAAGATCCCATTTGGGGAGATCCCTGCAATAGAAATGAAATCCCTTCATCCCCGATGAGATCGGGTCTGCCGGTCTTTCATTCAATAATGGATGGGAAAAGAGGGATGATTTCAATATCCCATTCGGGGAGGTCCTTGCAAAAGAAATGTAATCCCTTCCACCGCTTCGCGGCGCGGTCTTTTGTTTTATGGCTAAGACCTTAAGCAGGGCTTGGGTCTTTGCCATAAAACAAAATCCCGTTCCCGATTTTATCGGGACGGGATTACATTTCTTTTGCGGAGGAAGAGGGATTCGAACCCCCGGTCCACCGGTAGGCGGACAACGGTTTTCAAGACCGCCGCATTCGACCACTCTGCCATTCCTCCTGAAGCGGCACAAAAGTATTAATTTTTTTTAAATCACACCTAAAAAATGCTATTATAGACTTATAGCCGGAAAAAAGTTTCAACAGTCAACTTTTTTTTTCGCTTTATACCATCGTTAAAGGCGTATAGATAAATTCCATTCATTAATATTCAGATATACAATTTAATATTTAATAATAATTATACCATCTGTTTAATATTTACGCTGAATATCTTTTAAATACTGGCAGAGTTATCAACATTTTTTTGGGACATATTTTTGATTTTTTTACCCGCAGATTTGCTAAACATCAGAAATAGTCTATATTTGTATAAGAAATCAATTTTTTGAATATTTTACTAACCCTAAAAAATTCTTTATTATGAACAAAGCACAATTGATCGATGCCATTGCTGCCAATGCTGGTTTAACTAAAGCTGATGGTAAAAAAGCTCTTGATGCCTTTATTAAAGCTACAACTCAGGCTTTGAAAAAAGGTGACCGCGTTGCTCTCGTAGGCTTCGGCTCATTCTCAGTTGCAAAGAGAAGCGCAAGAACCGGCAGGAATCCTCAGACTGGTAAAGAAATTAAGATCCCTGCAAAGAAAGTCGTAAAATTCAAAGCAGGCAGTGATTTGGCAGATGTTGTTAAATAACATTGTGTGAAAGAATTTAAGGGAGCTTCTACGCTCCCTTTTTTTTTGCAACTGCGCCATGAAAGAAAAACTGATCCTTCATCTTGAACAATTTATTACGGAAAGAAGACTGCAGTCAATAAACAGGGTCCTGGCACAACGTACCCGTTACATCACCGTTGTCCTTGAAGACATTTTCCAGTCTCATAATGCCAGTGCCGTGCTCAGATCATGTGACTGTTTCGGGATACAGGATGTCCATATCATAGAAAACAGAAACACCTATCAGGTTAATCCCGATGTGGCCCTGGGATCTTATAAATGGTTAAACCTGTATAAATATAATAAGGAGGGGAACAACACGGTGGCGGCTTTGGAAAAGCTGAAGAAACAGGGATACAGGCTTGTGGCTACCACACCTCATCAAAAAGGATCCATGCTTGAAGACTTTGACCTGAATAAGGGAAAACTTGCCCTGGTTTTCGGAACTGAACTGGAAGGATTGACTGATAATGCATCATGCATGGCCGATGAAGTCCTTACCATACCGATGGTCGGTTTTACAGAAAGCCTGAATATTTCAGTTACAGCCGCTGTAATTCTTCATGATCTGACACGCCGGCTGAGAAAATCAACAATACCATGGCAGCTTTCTCAGGATGAAATTCTTCAGATAAAACTGCAATGGCTTAAAAACAGCATCAGACGTTCAGACACGCTTGAAAAAACATTTACTGATAATCAGTAGTTTAGACAAGTTTGAATTCCTGATTCATATCAGTTGATTTTAATCTCAAATCAATTTTTTTTATATATTTGTTATATTATTTGACGAACGTTTATTTTTTAGTGACGAAATAATGTAATTATGAATTGTATAATAATAGATGACGATCTGATGTCGAGAAAGATCATTGAGGAATTCATTTCCAGAACTGATCAGCTCAACCTGGTGGCATCATATGATAATGCTGTTGATGCGATAAATGCTTTCACCGGCGATTCTGATATCGATCTGATTTTTCTCGATATCGAGATGCCCGAAATGAGCGGCATTGACTTTCTTGAGTCACTTACCAATCCACCCCAGATAATCATAATCTCGTCAAAAGAAAAATATGCCCTCGAGGCATTTAATTACGATGTCATTGATTATCTGCTCAAACCTATTGTTTACAGCCGTTTCTTTAAAGCTATCAATAAGGCCAACGTCAGGTTTAAAAACAAGGTTGATTCCAAGGATGATGAAATTTTTATCAAGAAGAATTCAGCCCTGGTAAGGTTAAAATATGATGATATTCTTTATGTGGAAGCTTTGGAAAATTATGTGATCTTCAGCACTTTTAATGAACGTTATACCATCCATTTCACCATGAAGGCCATTGAGCAGAAATTACCGGCCAATAAGTTTTCCCGTGTTCATCGTTCATTTATTGTTAACACCAGCAGAATTAATGTTATTGAAGATAATTCTGTTATCATTAAAACACATGATGGAAATAAGTCTATTCCTATCGGGAAATCATATAAGGATAAATTATTGCGTGATATTAACCTGATAGCCAAATGACATAATCAGCCCGATTTTTTTACTGGCTCTCATCACATGATGGGAGCTTTTTTTTGGCTTTTGCGGATTTCTCTGAATGGGAAAAGCGCATAATATGAATTGGAATTATTTTTGCATGTGTGAGAGTTGCGGGGCTCTGAAAAGTCTGTTAAACTTAATTCACATAAAACAAAACATCAAAATGAGATATTCAGTCGTCTTTTTTGTTTTTTTTACACTTGGTACTGCTTCAGTATTGGCTCAATTCTCTCCTGTACTGAACGAATATGAAAAGGATCTTCAACAAAGATTTGCGGAAATTGTTCCGTTAATGCCGGATAGCATTAAGATAAAGCATAACAATTATATTGAAAAGCATATGACTGATGCTCTTTCCATGGCTGAAGCCTTTTTTTACCCTTTCGACTCATTGAAAAATATAGGCAAAATAACCAGCCGGGATCAGAAATTACGGTTACTGACCTGGAATCTGCTTTACAGTGACGGCACTCACCAGTATTACGGATTTGTACTTTATCGTCCGGACAACAAGGCCAAACACTTTCTTTTAAGGTTGACTGATCGGTCAGCGACGATTGAAAATCCAGAAATGCTGACACTGGATACAGAAAACTGGTTCGGGGCCTTATACTATGAAATCATTGAGAAAAAATGGGATGGTGTCACCCTGTATACTTTGCTTGGATACGATCCGAACAATATGTTCATTTCAAAAAAGATCATTGATAACCTGTATTTCAGGGAAGATTCAATTCCTGTTTTTGGTGCTCCTGTTTTTAAGAAGAATAACGCTTTTCTGCACAGGATAATATTCGAATATTCTGCCCGCGTGAGCATGAGCCTGAGATATAATCAGGATTTGAAAATGATAGTCTTCGATCATCTGTCACCTGCAAAACCTTCCTATACAGGGAGTTATCAGTTCTATGGCCCCGACTTTTCATTCGATGCCTTTAAATTTACCGATGACCACTGGGAACTTGTTGAGGATATTGACATGAGGAACCGGTGAGAGGGGGGGCTGCCTGCCTTCAGGCAGGTTGTCGGTTATGGTTGTTATGGCCTGCCTGCCGGGCAGGCAGGTTGTTATGGTTGTAATTTGCAGGTTGTATTTGTTGTATGATTTAATATTAAAGATCAAAGATCAAAGTAGACTACAAACTTTACGACTTCCAGCCTAACAGCCTAACAGCCTTCTTGACCATCAGACCAGCAGACCATCAGACCATCAGACCATCAGACCA
>JAFGTR010000021.1 GCA_016934055.1 Bacteroidales bacterium
CTGGTCTGCTGGTCAGGAAGTCTGTTAGGCTGTAAGTCTGTTAGTTTCTGATCTTTAATCTTACCACCGGAAGATATCTTCCATTTTTATCGGACGGATATGGCTCTGCCATTTGAAGTCTTTCAGCTCCATATCCTGTTGAGGGATCATGTCAAGCGGGTACAGAGTGGCTGATGGTTTGTTGATAAAGGTGATTTCTTCCACTTTCTCATTCTCAAGATATATGACAAGGTCTGAACTTTCAGCTTTATTAACACCGATAATATCTTCTTTGTCTTTGGCGAAATATATCGTTTGTCCGTTGCCAAAGACGTTGATTCTGTAAAGATCGTTATCGCGGAAAAAACAAATCATCTTTTTTCCTTTTATCTGGTTAAAATATGTTGAGTCTTCCTGATTAATGATAAAGGCAGTATTTTGCATATGCAACTGGCTGACCTGTTTGTTTCTGATCCATATTTCTATATATTCTGCAGATAACTGGTTTTCATCTGACCAAAGCACAGGTTCATAAAACATCCGCAACACAGAATCTGATGATGAATAAAACATGGAGTCACATTTGCCCTGCAGGTTGCTTTTAAAAAGTTTTACTTTGTAATACAGTCTGAATTCCTTTTTTCCCAAACTGTCGGGTTCAGACCGCAGGGTATCCGCATGTACAAAAACAGAATCATTATCGGTAATATAAATGAACAATGCGCTATCGGTTAAAAGCGCTGTTTCGGTTTTTTCGTTGACCCTGGCGTAGTGGCCTTTCAGGACCACATTCTGTTCTTTATCAATCAGCTCTATATTAGAGTATGCTTCACCAAAGCCTGTTTCTCTTTCATAATAAAGGCTGTCTCCGGTTAAGGTCTGCGTCCGGTTCTCAATACTGGCATTTTTTTTCAGCAGGGATATGTTTGTTTCAGTATTATACCAACCACTTTCACAATAGATATCATTGCTGTCGCTGATAATTTGCGTCGGACCTATAAAAAAGGCAATGTTTGTCAGCGTATTGTACTTCATTGTATCGGAATATATCGTGTATTCGGGATTTTCTACTACCACACTGTCTCTGAAAAGGTATAAATCCTGGCGGGAGTAATAATATCCAAGCCGGCTTCGCAGTTCGTTTTCTCCGCTGACAATATCGGCGTGGCTGGTGTAATAGCCAATGTTTCTGTGCAGGTCATAATCAACAGCCTGACTTGTTAACCGTGTTGTGCTGCTTGACATTCTGACATTTTTCCGAATTTTGGCTAACCGGCTATTGCCGTCATAATGAAGATAATCACCATAAATGAATACAGAATCTCCCTGGTTGATATAAACATTTTCAAAAGCTTCCAGCGAATTTTCAGCGGCATAAAAATAAGCGCTGTCGCAATACATTGTTGTATTTTTATGCCGGAATACAACGTTGTTGATGAGCCGGTAGGCGCCGCTGGCAATATCCCTGTCATACAGGATATCATCGGCATCGTATTCAATTTTCTGAGGTTGCTGGGCAGCAGTATTTTCGTGGAAGGGATTTATCCAGGTCAGTAATACTAACAGCAAGAAATTGGTTGTTTGTGCCAGTATTTTATCCATCATAATGTATTGGTCTGATCCCCTTATGCGTGTTTTGTATTTCTGAAAAGATTTTGTTGAAACATCTCTGATCATCAGGTTATTAGAGCATTGTATTTCAAAGGTCATCAGGATTTCAGCCAGCCTTTGACAGAGAAATTACAATTCCTGTATTCCGGTTCTATCCGGATATAGGTTGTGCGTATTTTATCCTCAACCCACCTGGTTATAATTTCTTCCTGCTTTTTTTCCATGGTCATTTCCTTCAGCAGGTTATAATCCTCTGACGGATTGGCAACGTGAGGGTTGGTACGTTTTTTCAATAACATTATCTTAAAAACAGTTTTTCTGTTATTGTCAATGGATTCGAAAGGTGATGACAAATCACCCACATTCATATTTTTTATAACTGAATAGTCCTGGGGATTCAGTTCATCCATATTCCAGCGGGCGCCACCCTTAGGATTAACAACCTGTCCGCCGTTGAGTTTTGTATCCTTATCTTCCGAAAAGATCAGGGCAGCTTTCTCAAACGATAATGAATCCGATTTTATCAGAAATACTATACTGTCAAGCCTTTCTATTTCCTGTTGCCGGATTTCAGGTGTCAGCTTTGGTCTCATAAGAATATGCCGTGTGTGTACCCTGTCTTCCATCCTGTCAATACATTGAATGATATGATAACCAAAAGATGATTCAACGATTTTTGAAACAGCTCCTTTCTTCAGGCCAAAGGCAGCCTTTGCGTATTCAGGATCGACGTCCGATTTGGAAACCCATCCGATATCTCCGCCTCTGGTTGCTGATCCGGGATCTTCGGAATACAACACTGCCAATGTGGCAAAATTTTCCCCGTCAACAATGCGTTGCCGGATGTCCAGTAATTTCTCACGGACTTCGAAGACTCCTGTTTCTCCATATTTCGGATACACTGTTATCTGGCTGATTTCGACCTCCGATTCAACATATGGTATTTCATCCTGAGGCAGGGATCTGTAAAAATTCCTGACCTCCGAAGGGGTAATGGAAATACTCCCGGTAATTTCTCCCCTCATTCTGTTGGTCAGCATTTGTTCATATATTTCATGCCGGAAGTCTTCCTTGATTTCAAGGGTTGACTTTTTAAAATATTCTTCAAGCTTCTGTTCCGACCCCATCATGTTCACAAAATAACGCATGCGGGCATCCAGTTCAGCATCCACCTGTGATTCAGTAATTTCAATGCTGTCAACTTCGGCCTGGTTAAGCAACAGTTTCTGTATAAGCAATTGCTCAAAAATCTCGCAACGGGTTTCAGAAGTTGTTTTTTCGCCTTGTGCTGCGAGTTGATAAAACTGTTCCTCAATATCAGAATACAGGATTCTTTTATCTCCCACTACTGCAATAATCTGGTCAATCATTCTGACCTGGCTTTTCCCGGCAATGCAGACTGAGATCATC
Source organism: Bacteroidales bacterium (assembly GCA_016934055.1). Lineage (GTDB taxonomy): Bacteria > Bacteroidota > Bacteroidia > Bacteroidales > UBA10428 > UBA5072. The sequence goes on from JAFGTR010000021.1 coordinate 3,001, forward strand.
AGAGACAGCAGTAAAATATATTTTCCTTTCATAAAGTTCATTCATAAATTGTAAACTGACCCCTGTTCTGGGCATCATTATATATAGAAGCTTCAAGTTCATTCAGCAGTTTTATCTTTCGCTTGTTAAGTATGATTTTGGCAATATCATCACTTACCAGTTCGAGGGGTGAAGGATCTCCGCTGAAAGCATATTGCAGAATGCGGACGAAATAATGGTGTGTGGAGTCAGAAGCCTCAATGGTGCGCCGGTAACGCAGAAAGCTCTCAGGATTTCCAATCTGTATCGGAGTTTTTTCAATAAGCCCTGTAAAGTCCACCCAGTTATTATCAAAAACGTCATAGGTTGTAGCATGCTGATAGCAATAGGCTTCCAGATTTTTAATGCTTTCAGGATCGTCTGACCTGTACCATTGTCTTAGTTTATATATTTGAGGGGCCTCGCGGGGGACTTTAATATAAATGGATTTAACGATATTTCGCGCCAGCAGAAAATTAGAAGGATTCTGGTTATAATAATCCTCAATTTCCTTATTGCTGATAACCGTATCCAGTTTCTGTTTCAAAAGGCTTTGTTCATATTTGTATATCAGCAAAGAGCTTCTGTAGTTTTCGATTTGTTCTTTTACGTCTTTTTCATCTTCGGTAAGGTTCAGCTCGGCTTTATTCAACAGCAGTTGCTGCCGGACCCACCTTTCAATGAAATTTTTGGCTATCTGTATACTGTCTTCTGCAGAAACACCTTCAGGAAAGATTCCTTTCATGTCGCTCTTTGTGAGTGTTTTATCCAAAACCCGGGCAACTGGTTTTTCTTCAACATGCCGTATGTTTTCAGCACATGACAGTAAAAGCATTAAAAGAACCGGAACAGCTATTTTATGCATCAGAATGAATGCTATTTTATGGTTTTAAATACTTCTTCATTAATGCTCACCGGGTATTTTCCCCGCAATTCCTGTATCCATTGTTTTTCCAGTTCATTTTGATAATCGGCTGTCACCAGTCCGCGTGATTCGTTCAGCTTTTTTAACTGAGGTTTAAGGATCTTGTTGATATACAACACGCCGTTTTTGCCTTTTTCGGTATAGGTTTTTATTGTGCCTTTCTCCCATTCCATAGAATCCAGATTTTTGTCTGAACCTTTTTCCAGCTTTTGATCCTCTACTTCCACACATGCCAGGGTGTCCTGTCCGCAGACCAGTGCATTGAAGTCCCGGGCTGACCATCCCTTTGCTGCCCTCTGGGGCGCATATAGAACGATATTTGGTACAAGGCTTGAATCGCTGGTGAGGTACCTGGAAATATCAGCCCTCGTCTGCCATTTATACTGCTTTTTATGCTTCTTGTAGAATTTTTCCAGCCCTGCAGTATCTTTTACAGCTTTACTCCAGACTTTGTCATCGGTTATATTGAATAATAATATGCCGTCGTGGTATTCTTCCATAAGATAACCGAATTCCGGATATTTCTTGTCAAGTTTTCCTGTTTCATAATCCAATATCTTTTCATTGACGAAGTCATTATATCTTCGCCGGCAGATGGTTTCAACGGGTTCTCTTTTGCTGTATCTTTTGATTTGTATAATATAATTTCCGAAATCCAGCTGTGAATAATCTTTGTCTCCTATGGAGAAAACGGGGTCAATCATTGGTCCTGCCGTGGCAGGATCCCAATTGCCATCATACAGGGAGGAGTCAACCATGCCGATGAGTTCATCCAGATTTTCAGGATATTCTGTGAAACCGTATTCATCTTTCAGCTTTTGAATATACATCAGGTCAGTGCTTTTTTGCCTGTCATCATTTGCCATTTTCCCTTCAAGGTATGATTTTAATTCTTCAAAGCTTTTAAGAGGTTGTTTATCCCGTAACATGAAAATATGATAACCGAATTGAGATTTCATAGGCTCAGTGAACTGACCGCTGTCTGTCAGGGCAAAGACTATTTCTTCGATATCGACCGGAAGCTCTCCGGAGCTTATCCAGCGTAATTTTCCGCCATAGCGGGCAGAGGCCTGGTCATTTGAATATTTGGTGGCCAATGCGGCAAAATCTTCTCCCTGTTTGAGGAGTTCATAACATTTATTGATTGTTTCAACGGCTTCCTGACGAGTGGCTGAATCTGCATCGGGTTGTACGCGTAACATAATGTGAGACAGTAATATATCTCCGGGAGACTTGCGGAAACCGTTGTTGCGTATAAGGTGGTATCCATATCTTGTTCTGACAGGCATTGATATTTGTCCTACCGGTGTATTGTAGGCTGCATTTTCAAAGGGGTAAACCATTCTGAATGCTGCAAACCAGCCCAGCTCACCTTTATTTCTTACGGCTGAATTATCTTCTGAATAGGCAACAGCAATATCTTCAAAAGCTTTGCCGGCCAGGATGCTGTCCCGTAAGGCCATGGCCTTATTATAGGCTTTAGCCGTATCAGCCGGAGATGCATTCGGATTGAGCCTGATAAGAATATGGCTGGCATTTACTTCATTTACTGTCCTGTCATAGGCTTCATCCAACATCTGCTGAATCTTTTCCTTATCCTGCAGATATGGCTTGGCCAGCTGATCTCTGTATCCTTTCAGCTCTTTTACAAAGGCACTCATGGTATCATATCCCTGTGCTTTAGCTTCCAGTACTTTAAGCTTAAAATTAATGAACAGATCAAGGTATTCCTTAGGTGATTTGTTCTCATATACAAGCGAAGAATTGTTTTTGTGATAAATTCGCTCAAACTCAGCTTTGGTGACTTTTTCATTGCCAATGGTCATAAGTATCTCATCCTGACCATAAAGCAGAGTTTGCATAAAACAAAAAGCTGTGAAAAAAAAGACAATTTTTCTCATATTAGTTTAGGTTTATTTATAATGTTTAATTATCGGCTATAGTTGGGTGCCTCACGGGTAATGGTGACATCATGCGGATGGCCTTCAATAATACCCGAATTGGTAATTCTTACAAATTTTGCCTGCATCAGTTCCTTAATATTTTTTGCACCGCAATATCCCATTCCTGCTCTCAGACCGCCAACCATCTGAAAGAATACTTCTGCCAGCGTGCCTTTATAAGGAACCTGGGCAACAATACCTTCCGGCACCAGTTTTTTAATATCATCTTCAGGATCCTGAAAATATCTGTCTCCCGATCCTCTCTGCATGGCTTCAATTGAGCCCATCCCCCGATATGATTTATATTTTCTTCCGTTGTAAATGATCGTTTCTCCGGGTGATTCTTCAACACCGGCAAAGAGAGAACCTGCCATGACAGAACTTGCTCCTGCCGCAATGGCTTTAACCATATCACCCGAATACCGAAGGCCTCCGTCAGCGATTATGGGAATGCCTGTATCTTTTAACGCAGATGCAACATCAAATATTGCCGTCAGTTGGGGGACTCCCACGCCGGCAATGACACGTGTTGTGCATATTGACCCTGGTCCTATTCCTATTTTGACACCGTCAACACCGGCTTTGACAAGGTCGAGGGCAGCTTCGGCCGTGGCAATGTTACCGACGATAAAGTCCATTTCAGGGAAATGTTTTTTTGCGCGTTTTAACATTTCCATGACACCTTTTGTATGCCCATGGGCAGTGTCAATCACGATAGCGTCAGCATCGGATTTGACCAGAGCTTCGATTCGTTCAAGTGTGTCTTTGGCTATGCCTACTGCGGCTGCAACACGCAAACGACCCATAGTATCCTTGCAGGAATTAGGTCTGTCCTTAGCCTTGGTGATATCTTTGTAGGTTATTAGTCCGATAAGACGATTGGTATCATCAACAACAGGAAGCTTTTCAATTTTATGATGCTGTAATATATCGGCAGCCTTTTCAAGGTCGGTCTCCTGTGTTGTGGTGATGATGTTATGACTGGTCATCACTTCGTTTATGGGCTTGTCTAATTTCTGTTCGAAGCGGAGATCGCGGTTTGTTACAATGCCTATCAGTTTATGTTGTCCGTCAACAACAGGGATGCCCCCTATCTTGTATTCTTTCATCAGGCTCAGGGCGTCTCCCACGTTGGCTGTAGAATGAATGGTGATGGGGTCGTATATCATGCCGTTTTCAGCACGTTTGACGATTTTTACCTGTTTGGCCTGTTCTTCGATGCTCATATTTTTATGGATCACGCCAATTCCACCCTCGCGTGCCATGGCAATGGCCAGCTGAGCTTCAGTAACTGTATCCATGGCGGCAGAAACAATAGGAGCGTTAAGCTTTATGGAACGTGTAAGTTGTGAAGAAATGTCCACTTCCTTGGGCAATATTTCGGAATATGCCGGCACGAGAAGCACATCATCAAATGTAAGGGCTTCCTTAATGATTTTTTCCGGGAGAGCAGCCATAAATATGAGACTTAAAATTAAATGGTGCGAAATTACAAAAATTTGAAGTAATATTGGTTTTAATAAGAAAATTATCCTCCAAATATGCTGACAGGCAAAAACAGGTCTTGAAGAGCTGTTATGTGGCTCTGCGACTGAGTTATAGCATCAGTTATGATATGAGCAATGAAAGATTACAGGCAGATAGTGAAAGAAAAATGGGGTTACATTTCCTTCCGTCCGATGCAGGAAGAAATCATCAAATCGGTATTGGAAGGGAAAGACACCCTGGGGCTTATGCCAACCGGAGGGGGTAAATCGCTCACATTTCAGGTCCCGGCTCTTGCCATGGATGGCCTGTGCCTGGTTATCACACCACTGATTGCGCTTATGAAAGATCAGGTTGAAAACCTGAAAAAGAAGCAGATTAAAGCGCTGGCTGTTCATTCGGGATTGACCCGGGAGGAAATTGATATTGCGCTGAACAATTGTATTTTTGGGGATTTTAAATTTCTGTACCTGTCTCCTGAAAGACTGGCCTCTGAAATATTCAGGGTACGGGTGCAGGAAATGAAGGTGAACCTTATCACTGTTGACGAAGCACATTGTATTTCACATTGGGGTTATGATTTCAGGCCATCGTACCTTAAAATCGCCGAACTCAGAAAACTGTTGCCTGATGTGCCGGTGCTGGCCCTGACAGCCACCGCAACAACAATGGTTATTGATGATATTCAGGATAAGTTGCTTTTCAGGGAGAAGCGTGTGATAAGAAGCAGTTTTGTGAGGGAGAACCTTATCTATGCCGTAAAAAAAAGTGAAAACAGGGAAAAAGACGTGTTGGATCTTTCCAAAAAGATGAATGGCAGTGGAATTGTTTATGTCCGGAGTCGTAAAAAATGCGTTGACGTGTCAAAAGCCCTGTCGGAACATGGTGTCTCATCAAGCTTTTATCATGCAGGGCTGCCCTATGAGCAGAGATCAGACCGGCAAATGGGATGGACAATAGGTAAGATAAGAATAATGGTGGCCACCAATGCTTTTGGCATGGGTATCGACAAACCCGATGTACGTTTTGTCATTCATGCAGATTTGCCCGATTCTCCTGAGTCTTATTTTCAGGAAGCGGGTCGTGCCGGCAGGGACGGCAACCGCGCATTTGCTATTTTGTTGTCTTCGCCGGATGACCATCATATTGCCGAACAACGGTACCGGGCTAACTTTCCTGACCTTGAAACCATTAAAAATGTGTATTCAGCCCTGGGCAATTTTTTAAACATACCCGTCGGAGGAGGTAAAGGCATGGCTTATGACTTTTCTGTTTCCGATTTTGTTTCTGCATTTAAAATTGAGCTGCATACAGCTTTCAGCAGTCTTAAGATTCTTGAGAGAGAAGGCTATATTGAAATCACGGAAGAGATAAACAGCCCTTCACGCCTGAAATTTGTCCTTGGACGTGATGACCTGTATAAATTTCAAATTGCCAATGCTTTTTTTGATGCCTTCATCAAATTGATACTCCGTTCTTATTCCGGTGTTTTTAGTGAATACACAGTGATTGATGAGACATCACTGGCCAGAAAGGCTTCCGTTGATCGGGATGTCGTTGTGACATACCTGAACAGACTGAGTACGATGGGTATCATTAAATACATCAAACAGAAAAGGACACCCATGGTCATATATCTGGAGGAAAGGCTTGATGAAAAATCACTGCACATTTCTAAAGAAAACTACAGGATCAGAAAGGAGCGATACTGGGAAAGAGCAAAGGCTATGTTGAATTATGCCTCAACAAATGACACGTGCAGAAGCCAGTTGTTGTTAAAGTATTTCGGTGAGACACATATTCCCCCGTGTAATTATTGTGATGTCTGCAGAAATAAAAAGGAAAGGGATTTACAACAGCAGGAATTCGATATGATCAGTGACGAAGTAAAAGGTGTTGTTGCCCTTGAACCGTTAAGACCGGAAGACTTGCTGAGCCGGCTTGTCTTTAACCGCGAAAAGGTGTTACAGGTAGTTCAATGGATGCTGGATAATGATTATCTTGCATATACAGAAGATCAAAAGCTTACACTTAAGAGTAAACGGTGAACGGTAAACAGTTGTCAGGTTGTGAGTTGTGAGGGTCATGCGGTCTGATGGTCTGATGGTCTGATGGTCTGATGGTCTGATGGTCTGCTGGTCTGCTGGTCTGCTGGTCTTCTGGTCTGCTGGTCTTCTGGTCTGATGGTCTTCTGGTCTGCTGGTCAGGAAGTCTGTTAGGCTGTTAGGCTGTTAGTTTCTGATCTTTGATCTTTGATCTTTGTTCTTGATTCCTGGTTCCTGGTTCCTGACTCTTGGCTCTGCTTTGGATTTCCGGTATTCCGTTTTTTTATTGTAAATTTACTTTAAGTTTGCAGTTCTGCATTATGTTTCATAAAAGCTTAGACATATGGAAGATCTGAAGAGCTTACAGGTAAAGGAATACATTGAAGCTGCAAGGGATTATTGTGGTTTTATTGATGAAGCCGCTTCCATCAGGCCAGTGGAATTGTTTCAGTCTCTGCAAAACCATTTGGCTAACATTTATGCAAAAACTTCGATGGTTAAAAAGCCAAAGTATTGTTTTGAGGATGAACCCCAAAAATTTGTCAAGGAGAATGAATATGCCCTTATACACGACCGATTACAGGGAGTAATCTCAAAGTTTAACGGAGCAGGTTCACTCGGGAAAAAGAAGCAAGCTGGTGATATGGATATCCTGAGTTTCAGTCTGGCCGAATCTCTTACTGATATTTACCAGGAGTTGAAAGACTCGTACCAGCTTTACGATGTTGGACTTACACAGGCTATGAATGATGCCATCTGGAGCAGTCTTGACAATTTTGAAAAACAATGGGGATTACAACTGATAGAGACTCTCCAGTCGTTACACCAGCTGTTATATGGGCACAAGTTAACCTCGAACCAGCTTCAGCTTGATGAAAATGAAGGTGTTGATGAGATGGATGAAAGTTGGTTTTCCGAAGAAGATGACATTCCGTATGATGAAGAATGATAAGGGCTTTCACCGTTCAATTGAAAAAGATCACATACAGGGCCTTCCCCTGAACAGTTTTAAAGGTCAGATACATCTTATCGATGATCGCCGGCAGTTTTCTGCTGTTAAAGCTATGATGCGTGAGTGTGAAGTGTTTGGCTTTGACACTGAGACCAAACCTTCGTTCAGGAAGGGAAAAGTAAACAAGGTAGCATTGCTTCAGCTGGCCAACCGTGAACAAGCTTTCATATTCCGTATTAACAGGATAGGCATACCCGATTTTGTAAAGAAAATACTTGAGGATCAGGAGATCACCAAAGTAGGCGTTGCCATTCATGATGATCTGAAGGTCCTGAACCAGATCAGACTCATGCATCCTGCAGGTTTCATTGACCTGCAACAGTATGTCGGGCGTTTTAATATTGAAGATAAAGGGCTTAAGAAACTTACCGCCAATATTCTTGGCTTTCGGATATCAAAGCGTTACCAGACATCCAACTGGGAAGATGTGGTTTTGTCGGAACCACAGCTTGAATACGCGGCGACAGATGCCTGGGTTTGCTATGAAATATACAACCACCTGAATCACATATCATAATAATCATAATTGAATTTATTCTGCTGATTGTAACCTTTTGCTTTAAAATCAGTTAAAGAAAAATAAGCGACTGATTCACCCATGACCGATAAAGAAAAAACAAAAGCGCAGCTGCTGGCTGAAAACAGGCAACTGGCAAAAGAATTGCTGACACTGAAAACAAAGCTTCCTGTTGAAGATCAATACCGGAGTTTTCTGCAGGATTTTCAGGGTATCGCTTACCGGCTTGATATGCGATGGAACCCGATTTTCTTTCACGGAGCCGTTAATCAGTTAACCGGTTACAGTGAAACCGACCTGTTAAACAGGAAACCCGACTGGTACGATATTGTCTATCCTGACGATTTACCGGAACTGCAAACAAAGTATCACGGTCGTGAATTCCGTAAACCGGAATTCAAAGCTCAGCGTGAATACCGTATCCTTACCAGAACGGGTGAAATCAGATGGATTCATGATACCATTCAGACTATAAGTGATATCAATGGCACCCCAATGTATATTCAGGGCGCTGTTTTTGATATTACTGAAAGAAAACTGGCCGAAGAGCACATTCGCAGGTCAGAAGCCAAATACCGTGAGCTTTCTGAGCAACTTGGCGAGACCAACAGTATTAAAGATCTGTTGCTTGATGTTATTACACATGACCTGCGCAATGCTGCCGGAAATATTTTCGGATTCGCCAGTCTGCTGAAAGAAATGAATCCGACACTGGAATTCATCGATAATATCGAGACTTCAAGCCTTTCTTTGCTGAGTGTTATTGATAATGCTTCAACCCTGGCAAAGATCAGCGCAGGCGAAAAAATTGATATGGTCAAACTTAACCTTACCGAGATCATTAAGGATTCTCTCGAAGAGTTTACTCCCATGAACGGGAAAGCCCTGGTTGAGATTAAGCTCAGGCTTCATGAAAAGCTCATGGTAAATGCTAATCCTATCATATCGGAGGTGTTTAAAAACTATGTCAGCAATGCCATAAAATATGCCCATGAAGGTCACCTGGTTATCGTTGAAACATTGAAAGAAGGGGAGTATATTAAGGTGATGGTCAAAGATTTCGGCAATACAATACCTGAAGACAGCCGCAAGATAATATTTGAAAGAAGGATTACACTGGATAAGACGAGAAAACTTAACAGCGGACTCGGGCTGGCTATTGTGAAAAAAATTGCCGATATCCATGATGCTGAAGCCTGGGTTGAACCAAACCATCCCACCGGCAATATTTTTTGTTTGAGAATTAGGGAGATAGGTTAAGAGAGAAAGGTAACCGGTTTAAAGTGAATAGTGAGGGAGGATGGTATTCGGTAATCGGTAACCGGAGAGAAGACCCTGTCAGCGGTGTGTGCAGGCATACAGGAGGCAACCCTGTCAGTGGTCTGGGGGAATAACCGGTGAATAGTGAATAGTGAATAGTGAATAGTGAACAGTTAAGAGTTCAGAAGTGAGTTAATGTTTGTCTTCTCAACCTTCCAGTAAGCTTCCATTCGTCTTGAAAAGGACGAAGGCTTTTCAGCATATATTTTAAGAGCCAGCTTCCAGGCTGATCGCTGTATTCTCTTCCGCTGCTGCGCTACCATGTTTAATACCTTTTCAAGAGGTTTTCCGCGAATAATATTATTTTCCTTTATGGCGGCTTCCAGCTCCGCAAGGTCATGGTCAATGCCCAGTTGATGTCCCAGCCTGTCAAGAGACCTGATGAACGGATTCAGGACGATAGGCCACAGCATCCTCAGAATTTGAGCCTCATACCATAGGTTTTTAACTGCCTTGCGCAGACTATGATTGTATTCTGCTGAAGGATTCCTTATGGCTTTTTTCAACCTGCGACGGCCCGATTGATATGTTTTAACAAATCCGGATAATATGGTATTCTGTATTGTACCGGAAGGGGGATTGTTTAACAGTTGAGTTTTGGCCGTGTTTAATTGCTGCAGGCATAAAGTAAGCCTGTTGTTGTCATCCGTTAAAGTGTGGAACAAGTCTCTCTTATGCTCTCTGAAAAATTTTTTAAGTCTTCTTCCTGCTGTTAAAGGAAGGTCAATATCAGGCCTGCCAAGTATTATAAATAAAGTATCCTGCAGAGCGTCACTTTTGCGTAGTTCCGCCAGTAACAGGCTTATATTACCAAATTTGTTGTTTTCTTCATGAAATCTTTTTTCGCCAAGGCTGAAGCGCAGTAATCTTATGGCTGAACGGATTTTCTTGATGGTCTTCCGGATTTCATGTACCGATTCTTCCGGGTGCGCCTGATATTCCTTACAAATATTGCATGCAAGGTTAATCTGCTCATGGATGATTCGAATAATCCCGTCTCCGGGTCTTTCTTGTTTCCTTAACTGAAAATCCCTTTTTCGCATGATAATCGGAGTAAGGATTATCAAAGTTAATCGATATTCACGATGTTTAAAAATAAGGAAAAACAAAGAACAAACGAAAAATCATTATTTTTGAAACCCTGGATAACGAAAGCAATAATAAATATATGAAAACCAATTATATAGATATAATAAGCCGGGAAACCCGGTTTGCTCCCTGGCAGGTCAAAAATACCCTTCACCTGCTCGGGGATGGTGCTACTCTTCCATTTATCAGCAGATACAGGAAAGAGGCTACGGGAAGTCTTGATGAAGTTGGAATAGCAGCTGTAAGAGATTTATTCCGTAAGCTTGAAGATATTGACAATCGCAGGGAAACCATTTTACATTCAATTGAAGAACAGGGTTTGCTTACATCTGAATTGAAGAAAAAAATTGAAGAAGCCTCATCACTCACCGGGTTAGAAGATCTGTACCTGCCTTATAAACCGAAAAAGCGAACAAGGGCCTCCATGGCCAGGGAAAAAGGTCTTGAACCTCTCGCACATAAACTGATGAAACAGGACAGGATCTCTGTTGCCGATACGGCTGAAACCTTTCTTTCCGATGAAGTGAAAAGTATTGAGGAAGCCTTACAGGGAGCCAGAGATATTATTGCAGAATGGGTGAATGAAAATCAACATGCCAGGAATGCCATGAGAAAGCATTTTTCCGGAGGAGCTTTTATTCATGCAAAAATAGTCAGGGGGAAGGACCAGGAAGGTATAAAATACAGGGATTATTATGATTACTCTGAGCCGCTTCATCGCTGTCCTTCTCATCGCATACTCGCTGTTCTGAGAGGCGAAGAGGAGGGTTTTCTTAAAGTTGGCATTGAACCTGATGAGGAGAAGGCTCTGGCTGCCCTGAAAGCAATTTTTGTCAAAGGTTCGGGGGAATCATCAGAGCAAGTGGCCATAGCGATTAAGGACTCATACAAACGCCTGCTTCTTCCTTCTATTGAAAATGAGTACAGGGCTCTTGCCAAAGAAAAAGCTGATAACGAGGCTATTCGTGTTTTTGCCGAAAATCTCAGGCAGCTGTTGCTTGCCCCTCCCCTTGGTCAGCAACGTGTACTGGCCATTGATCCGGGATATCGTACCGGTTGTAAAGTGGTCTGCCTCGACAGCCAGGGAGGTCTTTTACACAATGAGACCATTTATCCTCATCCGCCTCAGCATGAAACAGCTATAGCCATGAAGAAAATCAACTCCCTGGTGAATTCATACAAGATTGATGCCATCGCCATTGGGAATGGAACAGCCAGCCGTGAGACTGAACATGTTGTCAGAAAGATCAGGTTTGAGCGTGATGTTAAAGTATTTGTTGTGAGTGAGGCAGGTGCATCTGTTTATTCTGCCTCAAAAATTGCCCGGGATGAATTTCCTCAGTATGACGTGACCGTTCGTGGTGCTGTATCTATTGGACGCCGTCTGATGGATCCGTTGGCTGAACTGGTAAAAATCGATCCCCGGGCTATCGGTGTAGGCCAGTACCAGCATGATGTTGATGCTGTTAAGCTTAAAAACAGCCTTGACCAGGTTGTCGAAAGCTCCGTTAACATGGTTGGCGTTGAGGTGAATACAGCAAGCCACCATCTGCTGACTTATGTTTCAGGGCTGGGGCCAAAGCTGGCAAAAAATATTGTAGATTACAGAGCGGAACACGGCCCTTTTTCTTCACGTGAAGATTTGAAAAAGGTGCCGCGCATGGGTTTAAAAGCCTTTGAGCAATCGGCTGGATTTCTGAGGGTGCGGAACGGCAGTAATCTCCTTGATAACAGCGCTGTACATCCCGAAAGCTATCCGGTGGTAGATAAAATGGCCGCAGATCTCAACACTTCTGTTGATCAATTGCTCAAAGATGAAAAACTTCGCAACCAGATCGATTGCAATAAGTATATTACAGACTCTATAGGTCTTCCTACCTTAAATGATATAATGGCTGAACTGTCAAAGCCCGGAAGAGACCCACGAACCTCTGTTAAAGTTTTTGAATTTGCACCTGATATATTTAAAATTGATGATGTTAAACCGGGTATGATTTTGCCCGGTATCATTACCAATATTACCAATTTCGGAGCATTTGTTGATATTGGAGTGAAACAGGATGGCCTGGTGCATATATCACAGATGGCAGAACGTTATATCAGTAATCCTGCAGATGTAGTCCGTCTCCATCAGCATGTCAAAGTAAAAGTGCTGGAGGTGGATGTGGAAAGGAAACGTATACAGTTAACCCTGAAGGGGGTGTAGAGAGACAAATTTTACATTTCTAAAGATATAATACCTGCTATCCCGATTCTTAATTCGCATGAATTACTAATTTTACATAATACAATATGTCAGTAAATCACCGTTATATAATTAACTTAAGTTGCTATTTATGAAAACAATAATTGATTTAAGATTGAAGATTAACGATTTAAGATTCAATGTCGTTTAGTTAAGAATTTTATAACTGGCAACTTGAATTAATTAATCATTAGAATTGAAACCATTATACCTTTTATATTATATAATATCCTTCTGGTTTCTGACGGGATTTTGCTGTGGGACGGCCTTTGGTCAGCAGCCTGAAAAGCCCCGTCTGACAATGGTTACTGTTGATACTGAAACAGGTAATGACATTGTATACTGGGAACAAAGTCCTTCGGTTGTTGATTATTATATCATTGGTATGGCAGTGCGCCCTAATCCGCAGGAACCTTATGCCCTTATCCAGGTGGGTACGGCTCCTTCCTCAGCTACTTCTTTTGAGAATCCCAATACAAATTCCGATGAGGTATCAATTGGATACACAGTCTGGGCTGTTGTTCAGCAATCACCGGACTCATTGTTCTTCAGCCTTTATGATGAACCGGACAGTACTGTTTTTCTACAGGCGGATTTTGATTCATGCAGGGCTACTATAAGTCTTGTCTGGAATGATTATAACAACTGGAGAGGAGAGATCATGCATTATACTGTTTATCAGCGATTGGGCAATGGCCTGTATGTGGTTCTGGCCACTTTACCTGAAGGTGTTAACAATTATACCCTGTCTGATGTTGAGGAAAACACCACATATGGTTTATTTGTTGAAGTTGCTCACAATGACAATATACGGCGTTCAACATCCAACAGGATTGATTTATTCACCGATATGTCAATCATCCCTGATACAATAAACGCTGATTATGCCACACTTGGGCCAAATAACACTGTTGATCTTTCTTTTACCATTGCCCCTGGTTCTGAGCTGCAAACCTATAAGTTGTTGCGCTCGGTGACACCCGATGGGGCATTCGATACAGTTGTCACCCTGCACACAGCTGAAAAGACTATTCAATATCAGGATGAAGTTTCTTTCACATCAGGTGTTTATTATTACAAACTGATAGCCTTTAACAATTGCGGAAAGCCTGTTGTGACCTCTAATCTGGCCAGCAATATTCTTTTGGGCGGTGATCATCAGAATCAGCAGATTTCTTTGAGCTGGAATGAATATATCGATTGGTACGGAGGCGTTGATCATTACCAGGTAACGCGTGAAACTGGTGTTAACGGAACACTTTTAGATTCGGTCTCTGTTGGGACAGAACCATTTTTCAGGGATGATTTCTCAAACCGGATTGATTTTAATGATCCTCAAAGTACCAGAGTTTGTTATCAGATAAGAGCCTATGAGTCATCTGCAGCAGATGGCTCACAAAACACAAGCCTCTCAAATCGCATATGCTTCAGCCTTGATCCGGATGTCCACATGCCCAATGCCTTTATCCCAAATAGCATTGACGCGGTTAACAATACTTTCAGACCGATCTTTTCCTTTTATCCTGAACGTTATGAGATGACAATCTTTAACCGGTCGGGTTTGAAAATATGGGAAGGAACGGAGCCATGGGATGGCAGGGTGAACGGCAAACAGGTAACCGAAGGCGTTTATCTCTATCATCTTAAAATCTTTAACTTCTCTGACACGGCCCGGGAACTAACAGGAAGTGTCACTGTTGTCTGTCAATAATTTTTTTCCGTGATTAGCCTCTTCAATAGGCCTAAAAATCATTAACTTTGCAATTTTGCATCTTTCATTGTCAATCGCATCTATGAGCTCAGTTATAACAGCGGAAGAAATAAGGATCAAGGATGAATTAAATGCCCTGATCAACAATTGCACACGTTGCTATAGAAAGGGCGATAAGGCTCTTATCCGCAAAGCCTTTAAAATTGCCCATGATGCTCATAAGGATATACGAAGAAAATCAGGCGATCCTTTTATCATGCATCCGTTGGCAGTAGGACGGATAGTGAGTGAGGAAATGGGACTGGGGGTAACTTCAATTGTTTCGTCTTTATTGCATGATATCGTTGAAGATACTGATTATACCCTGGAAGACATTACCAATCATTTCGGAGAAAAAATTGCTTCCATCGTTGACGGACTCACAAAAATCTCCGGCGTTTTCGACAAAAATTCCTCTTTCCAGGCCGAAAACTTCAGGAAGATGTTGCTGACCCTCTCGGATGATGTCAGGGTTATCCTGGTTAAACTGGCTGATCGTCTGCATAATATGCGCACACTCGATGCACTGCCAACACATAAGCAGCTTAAGATATCAGCAGAAACACTTTATTTATATGCTCCACTGGCCCACCGGATGGGTTTTTATGCCATTAAGACAGAGCTGGAAGATCTGAGTTTGAAATACAGGTATCCTAAGATATATCGCGAGCTTGAGGAAAGCATAAAATTGAAGGCTAAAAGTCATCAGGAATTTATTAAGGAGTTTTCAAAACCTATTCATGAACAGCTGAGTAAGAACAATATCAGGCATGAAATAAACGGAAGATATAAATCCATTTATTCAATCTGGCACAAGATGCAGTCGAAAAGCATCCCTTTTGAGGAGGTTTATGATCTGATGGCCATCCGCATTGTTTTTGATCCCATACCTGATCTGCCTGAGAAAACACAATGCTGGAATATCTATTCCATGATAACGGATATTTACATGCCTAAACCTGAGAGGATAAGGGATTGGGTTAGCACACCCAAGGCTAATGGCTATGAGGCTTTGCATGCAACGGTAATGGGGCCTAAAGGAAATTGGGTGGAGATTCAGATCCGGTCAAGAAGGATGGACGAAATTGCCGAACGTGGTTTTGCGGCTCACTGGAAGTATAAGACCGAAACATCTCATGAGAGCGAACTCGATAAGTGGATCAAGCGGATCAGAGAATTACTGGAGAGTACGAATTACGATGCCCTTGAATTTCTGGATGATTTTAAATTGAACCTGTTTGCTTCTGAAATATTTATTTTCACGCCTAAGGGTGACATTAAAACCCTCCCGGTTAATTCAACCGTTCTTGATTTTGCCTATGAAATTCATACCAATATCGGGCATACAGCCATCGGGGCAAAAGTTAACCATAAGCTTGTTCCCCTGAATCATGTTTTGAAAAGCGGTGATCAGGTTGAGATCATTACATCCGAAACCTTTCATCCGCGTCGGGACTGGCTGAGTATTGTCATTACCGCCAAGGCGAAGGCTGCCATTAAATCACTGCTGAAGTCTGATACCAAGAACAGGATTGAAAAAGGGAAAAGAATGCTGGAAGAAAAATTAATGGAGATCAAGCTCAGACCAAGTGCCAGGGTTATGCGGAAACTCATGCCGGCCTACGAGGTGGCTAACAAAGATGAACTATACAGCAAAATAGGCACTGGTATAATTCTACTTGATAATCTTCCGGAGATTCTTAAGAAAAATACGATAAGTAAATGGGTTAATTACTGGAGCCTTCAACTGGGAAGATCTTCAGAAAAGATTAGGAAAAATCAGGCTGAGAATAATGCATCCAACAGGTCTGATAAAAGAACGCCATTTTTATTAACTGAAAACATTGACGAATCACCACCTGATTATATCATAGCGAAGTGCTGCAATCCAATTCCCGGAGACAATGTTGTGGGTTTTATCAAGGAAGAATCAAAGACCGGTAAAGTAATTGTCCACCAGTCAAAATGTTCTGAAGCCATTAAACTCCTGTCGAGTCACAATGAATTGTATGTTCCGGTAAAATGGACCACACACAGGTTTCTTTCTTTCCTCGTTCAAATAAAGATAAGCGGTATCGAAAGGTTTGGCATCTTTCATGATATTACAACTGTTATCACTGAAGAGTTAAATGTAAATATCCGCGGTATTAATCTGAACAGTCATGATGGCATCTGGGAAGCGTCAATGGAATTATATGTTCATGATACCAGGGATGTTAATAACCTTATCATGGGACTGAGCCGGATCAAGGGCGTGGAAAGCGTCGAAAGGGTAGAGACGGTTCAGTAGGGGGGATTTAGGGGGACTCTTCCTCTTCCTCTTCCTCTTCCTCTTCCCAAACATGCTTCTGAATTACAGGACCTTCGTTTCTGTATATGATTGCCAATCCAAGTCCTGCCATCATCCCCATCAGATGGGACTCCCATGACATATCGGGCTTATAGGGAAAGATACCCCATACCATACTGCCATAAAGGAAGGTTACCAAAAGCGATATGGCCAGCATGTTTATATTTTGCCGGATGATACCGCCGAAAAAAAGAAATGACCCGAAAGCATACACAAGTCCGCTGGCTCCTATGTGGTAAGCTGGTCGCGCAAGAAGCCATACAGCAAGGTTCGTAAAAAAATAACCATAGACAAAGACCCTGAATGACACCTTGTGGTAAAAGAAGAAAACAGCCACGGACAGAAAAAACAGGGGGACCGAATTGTTAAGAAGGTGGTCGAAATTGGCGTGTATGAGAGGAGCGGTCAGAATGCCAATAAGGCCCGAAATCCTGCGGGGGAATATTCCGAGAAAAGTCAGTTCAAAGCCTTCAGACAATTCAACGACTTTGATCAGCCACAACAGGATCAGGAACAGTGAAGGGAATATCAAACTTATCCTGAAGCGGCGCACATCAATGTGTTCTTCCTCTTTAAGGGTCATTGTCAAAACTATGATTTAACGGTCTTAACTTAAAAATACTTGACATCGACAAAGTTATACCCAATTTGTACAAAAACATAAAAACCCCGGAATTTCTTAAACTCCGGGGTTTTCTGGGGTGTTGTTCCTCCGGCCTAAAAGGTTCACCCTCTGCCGGGATTTAATGGCCAGATTATTTATTTTTCGGTCGCAGGTTTCTGACCTGTTGACCGGCCTGCCACATTTCAGACTCGCGCAATGCTTTAAGCTCAATTTCAAGCAATTCCTTGTAATTGGTTTTGCCTGTTGAATCAAGCACACGCCTGGTTTCTTCTCCTGACTTCACTTTATTGTACAGATCATTAAAGACAGGAAGTGTAGCTTCTTTAAATTTGGGCCTCCAGTCAAGCGCCCCACGTTGTGCGGTAGCACTGCAGTTAGAATACATCCAGTCCATGCCGTTTTCATCAACCAGGCGTATAAGACTTTGCGTAAGCTCTTCCACAGTTTCATTAAAAGCTTCGCTGGGGCTATGACCATGTTCGCGTAATACCTGGTATTGTGCATCCATAATACCTGCAAGGGCACCCATCAGCACACCACGCTCTCCTGTGAGATCACTGTAAACTTCATTTTCAAAGGTTGTCGGAAAAAGATACCCTGATCCAATAGCGATACCAATTGCCAACGTCCGTTCAGTAGCCCGTTTGGTGTAGTCCTGGAAAACGGCATAGCTTGAGTTAATACCGGCACCTGCCAGGAAATTACGTCTTACACTGGTCCCTGAACCTTTTGGTGCCACAAGGATAACGTCAACATCAGCAGAAGGAACCACACCGGTTTGTTCCTTATAGGTAATCGAAAAGCCATGTGAGAAATACAAGGCATCACCCTGTTTGAGACAGGTTTTAAGCGTTGGCCATATTGCACGCTGTGCGGCATCTGAAACCAGGTATTGGATGATGGTGCCCTTTTTGGCAGCTTCTTCAATAGGGAAAAGGGTCTTGCCCGGTATCCAACCGTCTTTCACCGCCCTGTCCCAGTCAGCCTTGAATTCCGGTGCCTGGCCGATGATAACATTGATGCCGTTGTCCTTCATATTCAGTGCCTGTGCAGGTCCCTGAACACCGTAACCTATAACAGCTACAGTTTCATCCTTAAGTATCTCCTGTGCTTTTTTTAAGGGAAATTCTTCACGTGTTACTACGTCTTCAATAATACCTCCGAAATTAATTTTTGCCATAATAAAAAAATATTTAATGTTTAATTGTTTTCATAAACCACGGATACTTCACCGGCTTCCTTTAAATAATTGGAAAAAAGCTCTTTACTCGATCTTGTGACAGCAACTCTTCCCGAACTGGTAAACTGAAGGACTTTGTATTTCTTAAGTTCTTCATAAAGGTCGAGATATTCTTCTTTATACCCTGTTTTTTCAATCACCGTATATTCCGGTCTGACTTCCAGAATACGGGCATTATGTTTCCGGATGGTAGCTTCCAGTTCATCTCCCTCTAAAAGTGACCGGGTTGGTACTTTAAACAGGGCAATCTCCTGGTAAATTACTTCATCATCGGTGTGGTAAAAGGCTTTTAACACTTCCACCAGTTTTTCAATCTGGCTTACGACCTGTTCTACCTTTTCCCGGGTGTCGTTGACAACGATGGTAAATTTATGAATGCCTTTCATGGCAGAAGCAGATACAGTGAGGCTTTCAATGTTTATGTGTCGCCGGGTAAAGATGATGGTGATGCGGTTCAGCAATCCGATATGATTTTCAGAGAATGCTGATATGGTATAGGTTTGTTTACCATTGTTGTTAAGTCCGTTTCCTGATGCCATAACAATTATTTTTTTGGTTCGAGAATAACTTCTGATACTGATGCCCCTGTGGTTACCATGGGGAAAACATTGTCTTCTTTTTCTATATTAACTTCAAGAAAGTAAGGTCCTGTGAAGTCAAGCATTTCCTGAATGGCATTTTCCAGTTCAGGCCGGTAAATGACTTTCTTACCTTTTATACCGAAACCTTCAGCCACTTTGATAAAATCGGGATTAAGCAGGTATGTTTCGGAATAGCGCTTGTCAAAAAACAATTGCTGCCATTGTCTTACCATGCCCAGATATTTATTGTTCATCAGAACAATTTTCACGGCAGCCTGTGTTTGGTTGATTGTCCCCAGCTCCTGGATTGTCATCTGCAAGCCTCCGTCACCGACGATGAGTACAACTTCCTTTTCAGGTGCGCCGATTTTGGCACCATGTGCTGCAGGCAGACCAAATCCCATTGTTCCGAGACCTCCGGAGGTTACAAATGCTCTTTTGTTGGTAAAATTAAAATAACGTGATGTTATCATCTGATGCTGACCGACATCAGTTACAACAATAGCATTTCCTCTTGTCTTTTCGTTCAGAATACGAATAACTTCACCCATGGTCAGCCCTTCTTTTTTTGGGTAAAGGTCTTTTGAGATGACTGTTTTATATTCAATTTTATCAGCATCCCTGAATTCCCGGATCCATGAAGTATGAGAACGTTTTTCTATCATACCGGTCAGTATGGGCAGTGTTTCTTTAACATCTCCGATAACAGCCACATCTGCTCTGACATTTTTATTAATTTCAGCCGGATCAATTTCGAGATGTATGACACGGGCCTGTTTTGCATACCGTTTAAGGTCTCCTGTCACACGGTCGTCAAAACGCATGCCCACCGCTATCAGCAAATCACATTCATTGGTCTTGATATTGGCGGAATAATTACCATGCATACCCAGCATGCCGACATTCAGCGGATGCTGTTTTGGCAGTGCACAAGCTCCCAGTATGGTCCAGGCAGCAGGGATTCCTGATTTTTCAATGAAAGCCCTGAATTCATCTTCGGCTGCACCTAAGATCACGCCCTGTCCGAATAACACATAGGGTTTTTTTGCATTGTTGATTAAAACCGCTGCTTCCTTAATTTTTTCCTTATCAGGTTTAAGTTTTGGGACATAACTGCGCAACTTGATGCATTTTTTATATTCAAAGTTAAGTTCGCCGAACTGGGCATTTTTGGCGATATCTATCAACACAGGTCCGGGCCTTCCGGAGCGGGCAATGTAAAATGCCTGGGCCATAATTTCAGGAATCTCTTCCTGCTTGGTTATCAGGTAATTCCATTTAGTGACAGGCATGGATATGCCAATGACATCGGTTTCCTGAAATGCATCAGTTCCCAGCAGTGATGAAGCAACCTGGCCGGTAATGCATACCAGCGGGGTTGAGTCAATCATAGCATCGGCAATCCCTGTTATGAGGTTGGTGGCCCCGGGACCTGAGGTGGCCATGACCACACCCACTTTTCCCGTCACCCTTGCATATCCCTGTGCGGCATGCATGGCGCCCTGTTCGTGACGAGTCAGTATATGCCTTATTTTGTCATTATGATCCATAAGTGCATCATAGATTGGCATGATAGCACCACCCGGATAACCAAAAACAGTGTCGACACCTTCACCAATAAGGGATCGCATAATAGCATCGGCACCTGTGGTACGGATTATGTTTTTCTTTTTGATCGTTTTCAGTTGTTCTTTCATATTATTATTTGATCTTTTCTTTGTTCTTCATTAAAAGTTTTTTTTTTGACAGGTATCTGTCTTATTCAGGCAGGGCTTTAATAAAACGGATGTCTTATATTTCCCTGATAGCCCCGGTATCAGCTGAAGTAACCATGGTGGCATAGGCCCGCAGGGCCCCTGATATAATCCGCTTGCGCGATATGGGAGTATAAGCTTCAGATCCGCGTTTTTGTTGCTTATGTCTGCGCTCTGAGAGCTCATCTTCAGTTAGCAGTACATTGAGTTTTCGTTCGGGAATGCTGATCTCAATAATGTCACCGTCCTGCAGTAATGCAATTTCCCCGCCTGAGGCAGCCTCAGGTGATATATGTCCTATGGAAAGTCCCGATGTGCCGCCTGAAAACATTCCATCAGTGATAAGCGCACATTGTTTACCCAGGCCCTTTGATTTAATATATGAGGTAGGATAAAGCATTTCCTGCATGCCGGGTCCTCCCTTTGGCCCTTCAAACCGGATAACCACAGCATCACCGGGCTTAACTTTATCGCCAAGGATTGCTTCGCAGGCATCTTCCTGTGATTCGTAAACTTTGGCAGGTCCTTTAAAATTAAAAATGGATGAATCAACGCCGGCTGTTTTTATTACACAACCGTTGCGGGCAATATTGCCATACAATATAGCCAGCCCTCCGTCTTTGAAATAACAATGCTCAATACTGCGAATACACCCTTTTTCCCTGTCAAGGTCATATTCTCTGTACATGGTGCCCTGACTTCCAAGAGTAAGGTTTTTAACGCCTCCGGGAGCAGACAGGAATATCTCTTTTGCTTCCGGCACATGATTTGTTCTTCTGATGTCATAACGGGCAATAGCTTCTCCCAGGGTCATTTGATCAATTCTGTTTACACCGGTGTCAATCAATCCTCCTCTTTCAAGTTCTCCCATGATACCCAGAATACCTCCGGCACGATTGACATCTTCGACATGATATTGTGAACTTGGCGCTACTTTGCAGAGTACCGGTATTTTGCGGGATAAAGCATCAATATCTTTCATTGAGAAATCAACTCCGGCTTCCCGGGCAATAGCAAGTATATGCAATACAGTGTTTGTCGATCCGCCCATGGCGATATCAAGCGTCATGGCATTCATAAAAGCCTGGCGGGTTGCAATAGACCTGGGGAGTACCGATGAATCTCCATCATAATAATATTTTTTTGTATTCGCAATAATCTGCCGGGCTGCTTTTTCAATAAGCATTTTTCTGTTTTTATGCGTAGAAACGATGGTCCCGTTTCCAGGTAATGCCATGCCAATGGCTTCGTAAAGACAGTTCATCGAATTGGCTGTAAACATGCCCGAGCAGGAGCCACAGGTAGGACATGCAATTTGTTCAATTTCTGCCAGTTCATTATCCGGTATGGCATTATCGGCGGCCATGACCATGGCATCGATCAGATCGTATTTTTTTGATCTGAGAACACCCGCTTCCATAGGGCCCCCGGATACAAAGACTGCGGGAATGTTAAGCCTCATGGTGGCCATAAGCATGCCCGGTGTAATTTTGTCACAGTTGCCAATGCATATCATGGCATCTGCTTTATGTGCATTGCACATGTATTCAATACTGTCGGCTATCAAATCCCTGGAGGGAAGCGAATAGAGCATACCGTCATGCCCCATGGCAATGCCGTCATCAATGGCAATGGTGTTGAATTCCGCTGCGTAAAAACCTTCCTTTTCAATAATGGATTTAATTTCCTGGCCAACCTGATGCAGATGGGTATGCCCCGGGACAAACTGCGTAAACGAATTGACTATGGCAATAATGGGCTTTCCGAATTGTTCTTCTTTCATCCCGTTTGCACGCCACAGACTTCTTGCACCGGCCATTCGGCGCCCTTCTGTGGTGGTTGAACTTCTAAGTTTAATTTTCATTTGTTTCAGGGGTGTGTTGTACTATTTTAAAATCAGAAAGCCATTCTATAAGGTAAGAATGGCTTTCGGTATCTTTTATCATTTAGTAAACCATCCTCACCCTGGTGTATTAATCACGACCACAAGGAGAAGGACATTCACTAAAATGATGATATTTCTCATGTTTTTAGTTTGTGCAAATATATACAAATATATTTTATTTTATCAACCATTACTGTATTATTTTTCATTTTATGAATCCTATGGTTGCCTGATTGAAAGTTTTTATATTTTTATGGCAGAAATTATCTGTTTGAATATGCAATCACTCAATCTGCGCGAATTGATATTAATAATTGCGGGTATCACTATCCTTACGGGTTTTTTGATAGTCTACCTGAAATATACAGCATCGCATATTCACGGTATACTGCATTGGGCCATAGGGACATTTCTGATCGGGACCGGGTTGGTGGCTTATGGTTTATATCCGCGACCGGTAGAATATGTTAATTTGATTATAACCAATGTGTTTGCTGTTACAGGTCAATGCTTATTCCTTACGGCTGTCTGGAAATTCAAAGAAAAACCGGTGAATTTTTATTTTGTGTTTACAATACCGGTACTGGCCTTTTTATCCACCACCGTGTTTACACTTTTTTTGCGTCACATGGGTTTGAGGGTCTCAATTAATTCAATTCTTTATACAGTATCCGCTGGCTATTGTTTTTATGAGATGCTCAGGCCTCATGATAAAGCTTATAAACTGATATTTCAGATCAATGCCCTGGTTATTTTGATTTATATTCTCGCCATGCTGATACGGATATTTGTTTCCCTGTCGTTAAAAGAACTCGATTTAATGGCTCCGACACCGGAAAGCATAATATTATTCCTTGCGATAAGCCTTACAGTTATAATCTTAACTTTTGGATTTATCATCATGGTCAATATAAGGCTTTCACAGGATCTGATCCGTCAGAATGCCATGAAAGATAAATTTTTTTCCATCATTGCACATGATCTGAAGAATCCCATGAATAATATTATGGGTTTTAGTGATCTGCTTTCTGTTAAACTGCAGGAAAACAATCGCGAAGAAACAGTTTATATGTCCAGAGCAATTAAGCAATCAGTTACACAGATTAACACTCTTCTTGAAAATCTTCTCGAATGGGCTCTGTCACAAACAGGTAAAGTAAGGTACCTGCCTGAAAAGATCAATTTGCGTGATTTTATTACTGAAGAGTATAAATATTACCTGCCTTTTGCGGAGAGCAAAAAATTATCTCTTGATACGGAAGGTATCACCGCAATCTGTGTCTGGGCTGATAATAACATGCTGAAAACCATAATGCGGAACCTTATAACGAATGCCATCAAATATACTCATTCCGGTGGCACAATATCAATCAGGTCAGAGCAACAATTATCTTTTGCTGAGGTTTCTGTTTCTGATACGGGGATCGGGATAGAGGAGACAACGATGAAGACTCTTTTCAGTTTTGATGATAAGATGACAACACGGGGGACACAGGATGAAAAGGGAAGCGGACTGGGACTCGTTTTGTGCAAGGAGTTTGTTGAAAGAAACGGCGGATCCATATGGGTAAAAAGCGAACC
This sequence comes from Bacteroidales bacterium, assembly GCA_016934055.1. Classification (GTDB taxonomy): domain Bacteria; phylum Bacteroidota; class Bacteroidia; order Bacteroidales; family UBA10428; genus UBA5072. Next base: position 27,366 of record JAFGTR010000021.1, read on the forward strand.
CGGCAAAGGGTCAACAGTTTATTTTACTTTACCGTTGTGTGTAAGCTGAATCAGTGGTAATATGACAAACCCACCCCTGACCCCTCCAGGGATAATCTTTCAGATTGGCTATTTACCCACCCCTAACCCCTCCCGGGAGCATAGCTGTCAAGCTAAAACGTGGTTATTTAATAGATTTCAATTCATTGAGGTTGTAATTTTAAATATTCACGGAAATTTCTTTTTGTCAGGGAAAGGTTGAAAACATGTTTATATGGTCAAATCCGGAGGATTTGCCTGTTTATAGAAAGCCTTTTTCGGGAGAAACATTCGACCCCGCCTGGGGTCGTATATCCTGTGCGCAAAATGTTCTATAAACATAGGATCCCTCCGGGATTCTTTTTGCATTAAGCTCGTACTTTCTTGCAGAGCCTGACCGTTAATCAGACGGGGCTGAATTATTGAATGTTTCAATCACTTAATTTACCTGCAGACGGCATCAATTAGCTTGACGGCTATGCTCCCGGGAAGGGTTAGGGTTTAAAGCTATCCTGGATTTACTTCCTTATAAAACGCCATCATATATTCATCCATTGGTAGCCTGTAACGCTGGATGGTTTCATTATCAAGTTGGTCGAGATAATTACCGTTGTGAATGACAAACCCGCATTCCTTTATCCTGTCAGGATAATCACGCCCATATAAGCGATAATGATCCTTCTGCCTGAAATGCTTTTCCCTGTCCTGAGGCAAAACAATATCCGGATCCTCGTACGTTTTTTGTAATGACAAATCCATAGGGACCTGCATGATGGCAAACCCGCCTGGTTTTAATACCCGGAATATTTCCCGTATAGCCTTGCGGTCATCCGGCACATGTTCGAGCACATGGTTGCAGATCACTATGTCGAAGGTATTATGGTCAAAAGGCATCTCTTGTACATCAAGCTTTATGTCAGCCAAAGGTGATTCCAGGTCGGCGGTTGTATAATCAAGATTGTCAAGACTCCGGAATCGTTTATAAAAACATTGTTCAGGAGCGATATGAAGCACCTTTAACGGGTCAGAGAAAAACCGGGTTTTATTTTGAAGAAAAAGCCAGAGCAGTCTGTGTCTTTCGAGTGAAAAACAACGCGGACATAGTACACCCTTACGGATAACATTATATCCATAGGGTAAAAATCGTGAAAACCTGCCGCCGCAAACCGGACACCCTACCTTATTTCCATGAAAAAACACTGATGTTAGCTTCATCAGGGGCCGGCTTATCCTTATCAGCCAGGGGCGGGGGAGAGTGTTGAGTAATATGGCAACTGCTTTTTTCATTTTTGGTAACTCGGAAGTGAAAGGCAAATATAGTTTTTGTGAATGGTATCTAAAAATGATTACATTCGTAATGAAAAAACAATGAGATATGAGACCATTTAAAGTGTTGGGTATTCAGCATATTGCAATAGGCGGTGAGGATAAAAACAGACTGGAGAAATTCTGGGTGGAACTCATGGGCCTTGAAAAAACAGGATCTTTCAGCAGTGAACGTGAGAATGTAGATGAAGACATATTGCGTTTGGGCAAGGGATTACATGCTGTTGAAGTTGATATTATGCAACCCTTTGATCCCGAAAAATCACCCCGGGTACATGAACCAAAGCTGAATCACATAGGACTTTGGATAGATGATCTTCCAGGGGCCATGGAATGGCTTACGCAGCAAGGTGTGAGGTTCACACCGGGAGGGATAAGAAAGGGGGCGGCCGGTTATGATATTTGTTTCATACATCCAAAAGGCAATGAGCAATTTCCGTTATGCAGCGAAGGTGTGCTTGTTGAGTTGATACAGGCACCGCAGGAGATTGTTGAGGCTTTAGGGGGAAGATAGGGACAAGGGACGAGGGACAAGGTTTTAGCCAGTAATCAGTAACCGGAATGGAGACCCTGACAGCGGTGTGCGTAAGCTCGTGGGTGGAAACCTCTTCACTGTTAACAATCTTTGGTCTTACGTCCCCCCAGGTTCCGTGTTAGCTTAACCAGCTCCATGGCCCAGAACGGGAAGGATGATATGACCAGCACCATGACCCAGTCATTAAAGCCTAACGCTTCGGTTTTAAATACAGTTTGCAAAAATGGAACATAAACAACAAGCATTTGAAGAGTAAAAGAAATCAGCGTTGCAGCCACAAGCTTTTTGTTACCGAAGATTCCAATTTTAAAAAGTGATTTGTCATTATTGCGGCAATTAAAAGAATGAAAAAGCTGGCTGCAGGCAAGAACAATAAAACATGCTGTACGGGCGCGTGTCAGTCCTTCACTCTCAACAGATAACACAAACCAGAAAGCCAGAAGGCTGCAGAATGCAATGAAAGCCCCTTGTGTAAGCATCATCCCGCCACCTGATTGGGTCAGAACGGATTCATTCAGCTTCCGGGGTGGTTTTTTCATGACATCTTTGTCAATAGGATCCATACCAAGAGCCAGCGCGGGAAGACCATCAGTGACAAGGTTAACCCACAATATATGAATAGGCAGCAGGGGAATGGGAAAGCCGATGAGCGAAGCGGCAAACATAACCAGGATCTCGCCTGCGTTACAGGACAGAAGGTAATGGATGAACTTCTTGATATTGTCATAAATGCCCCGGCCTTCTTCTACTGCCGCAACAATAGACGCAAAATTGTCATCTGTTATTACCATATCCGATATCTCTTTGGTGACGTCTGTTCCTGTTATTCCCATGGCAACGCCGATATCTGCCTCTTTAATGGCGGGGGCATCATTAACACCGTCACCGGTCATGGCAACCACCTGTCCTTTTTTGCGCCAGGCTTTCACAATGCGTAATTTATGCTCGGGTGACACACGGGCATAAACAGCTGTTTTATCGACCACTGTTTCGAATTCTTCCTGGCTTAGAGAATCCAGCTCACTGCCGGTCATTGCAACAGATTCGGATTTGAAAAAGCCAAGTTCACGGGCAATGGCAACAGCAGTATTCTTATGATCTCCTGTAATCATTACCGACTGTATACCTGCGGTCTGACAATTCTCTATCGCCTGTTTTACCTCCTCCCGTGGCGGATCAATCATGGCAACCAATCCTGCAAAGACCAGATCCTGTTCTATCGTCTCTGCATCAACTGTTTCCGGAAGATTTTCAAGCTTGCGGTATGCCATGCCCAATACCCTCATGGCCTGATCAGCCATGTTATTATTGACCGCAAGGATTCTGTTACGGTCATCACGGGAGATTTCCTGCAACCGGCCGTCATTTTCTATATGTGTGCAGTTGGATAACAGCACATCAGGTGCTCCTTTAACAAAGGCGGTAAAGTTTTGTCCCTTCCTGCGGATGATGGTCATTTGTTTCCGGTCGGAATCAAAAGGTATTTCAGCTACGAAGGGGTATTGTTGCTCTTTCTCCTCAATGTTGATACCGGCTTTTGCTGCCATAGTCAGCAAGGCTGCTTCTGTCGGGTCTCCAAGAATCCTGTATATTCCATCTTCGTTGATCAGTTTTGCCCCGTTGCACAAAACGGCAACATCTAAAGCTTTGGCAATACTATTTGATTCCAGTGGATTTATTTTTCTTTCAGTATGTGTGAATTCACCTTTGGGGTCATAACCGATACCGGAAATGTTATAAAGATTTTCGCCTGCGTAAACAGCCCTCGCTGTCATCTCATTGCGTGTGAGCGTGCCGGTTTTGTCCGAACAGATTACATTGGTGCATCCCAGTGTTTCAACCGAAGGCAGTTTCCGTATCAGGCAATGTCTTTTAACCATTCGCTGCACACCCAGGGCAAGGGCAATGGTAACCACAGCCGGCAGTCCTTCAGGAATAGCTGCTACAGCAAGGCTCACTGAGGTGAGGAAAAGCTCTAAAAGCTTGCCTCCACGCAGAAATCCAAGCAAAAATACCATAGCAACCAGCACCAGGCATATCACCACAATCCACTTGCCGAATTGTTCCAGCCGCTTCTGCAAAGGTGTACTGCCCTCTTTTATTTCCTGTATCATATCGGCAATTCTGCCCAACTCGGTTTGCATTCCGGTTGAAATAACAACAGCCCTGGCCTTTCCGCTGACCACAGAAGTTCCCATGTATACCATATTACTCCTGTCAGCAAGCGGTATGTCATCTTCTGCAAGGAGATGTGATGATTTGTTGACAGGTACTGATTCACCTGTAAGACTGGCTTCCTGCGTGGCGAAGTTACCGGTGGTGTATATCAACCGGCTGTCTGCAGGTATCTTGTCGCCTGCCTCGAGTTCAATAAGGTCGCCGGGGACTATCTGCTCTGAAGGGATTGATACAGGTTTGCCGGAACGGATCACGCGGGAACTCGGTGAGGATAATTTCTTTAAGGCAGCAAGCGATTTTTCTGCACGGAATTCCTGTATGAATCCCAGGACGGAATTGAGTATGATGATACAGAAAATGGCCAGCGAATCAACACATTCCTTTAAAAAGCCCGATATGAGTGCGGCGGCAAAAAGAATCCAGATGATGATACTGTTAAACTGGTCAAAAAATATTTTCCATGGCGAACGTCCTCTCTTTGCCGCCAGTTGGTTGTTTCCGTATTTTCTTAGCCTGTTTTCAGCCTCTTCAAGAGTCAAACCGGTTTCAACATCAGTCTGTACAAGCTTTTCCAGCTCTTTTTCTTCAAGTGTCCAATATCTGTTCATAAAAAAATCTTATTGGCGTTAAAGATAAAAAAAAGGCCGTTATCATGTATTTTGTATATTAGCGGCCCTGTAGCTTTTTTAAAAACACCTTATATAATAAGATATACTGCTGATTATGAGACACGGTTGCATTTGTAAATACTGGACTGTTTTTGCATTTCTTTTGCTTAAGGGCACATTAAGCATTACCGGACAAACAGGTTTAAAAATAATGCCACTGGGTAATTCGGTTACCAGGGGCAGCATGTGTACAAACGGAGATATTTACACATGTGTTCGCATTGATGATGATCAGGCTATTGGTTACAGACACAAACTTTATAATCTGTTGAATAATGCAGGGTATTCATTTGATTTTGTAGGCAGTCAGCAATATGGTTCTGCCATCATGAGTGATCCTGATAATGCAGGTTTTTCAGGAATACGGGATGAAAAACTGGCTGACCTTATGCAGACCGGAACTTCCACACATACCGGAAAGGTTACTCCGGGAGCCTATATGAACTCTTTCCCGGCTGATATTATATTGTTGCATATAGGCACTAATGATGTGTTAGCCGGCGACTATAATTCTGATGGCGTCGCCCGGATACTCGATGCGGTGAAGAGTTATGAATCATCAAGCGGGAAACCGGTTCTTGTATTCCTGGCAAAAATAATAAGCCGTGCAGATTATGCCTGTAATACGCATTCAGGAACGGTTACATACAACAACAACCTTGTTACAATGGCTCAGAGCCGGATTAATAACGGTGATCATATTGTTCTGGTAGATATGGAATGCGGGGCAGGTCTGAATTATTACAATGATCTTGCAGATCAGGTACATCCAAATCAGACCGGATACAATAAGATGGCTGATAAATGGTTTGCCGCTTTACATGGTTATAATAATGCTCCCGTGGTTACCCGGATTCCCGATCAATCGGTTGATCAATATGAATCATTCGCTACAATAACTCTGGATTCTTATGTTACAGATGCAGAAGACAATCCTCAGAATATCAGCTGGACCTTTTTGCCTGAAAGTCCGGAACATCTCAGTATCACTATTGAGGCCAACAGAATAGCTCATATATCTGTAAAAAATTCTGCATGGTCTGGAGCGGAGTCTATTGAGTTCGTTGCTACAGACAGGGGGAAGGTGTTAACCCAGTTGAAAAAATCAAGCAGCACAACGGTTACATTTACAGTGAATAAATTGAACTCTCCGATTGCGCCTGGTAACTTATCCGCTGCAGCTTTATCTACAAATACTGTGGGGCTAAGCTGGCAGGATAATGCTGATAATGAGGACGGCTACGATATCTATCGGTCAGAAACGCCGGGTACAGGTTTTGTATTAATATCAACCGTATTGTCTGATGTTATTGCATGGCAGGATACTGGTCTTATGGAAAACACA
>JAFGTR010000144.1 GCA_016934055.1 Bacteroidales bacterium
CTAAGCCTGGTCAGGCGGGGATGAGAAAAGTAAACAAAAGAATCAAGAAAAAAAATAAGCTTGTTGGCATTTTATTGTTAATTTATATCACGTGGCACGCATTCCTGCCTACCGAAACGGCAGTGCAGGCGGGTTTTTTCGATGCCCGCTCACAACTTATCTGTTATGCTTTATTATACAACCCTTAATTTGCATGATTATATAAAGGGAAAAACAGATTGTATTGTATTGTATTGTTTTTTTCTTGAATCTTGGTTCTTGGTTCTTGGTCCTTATGTCATTGGTATAGTGCATTCTATAGCCTGGTTACATAAGAGACAGTCTGGGTTTGTGATTTGTATTCGGGAATATTATTCAAGACAATGCAGTACCAGTCCGCTTCTCAGCTTAGGTTCAAACCATGTTGTTTTAGGGGGCATAATGTTACCTGAATCGGCTATATTCATCAATTGTTCCATTGAAACAGGATATAAAGCAAAGGCAGCAGCCATTTCCCCGCTGTCAACACGTTTCTTAAGTTCACCCAATCCCCTGATACCTCCCACAAAATCAATGCGTTTTGATTGCCTGAGGTCTTTTATATCAAGCACAGGCTCAAGTATAGTTTTCGATAAAACAGTGACATCAAGACTGCCTATTGGGTCATTATCGTTAAAAGTACCGGGTTTTGCCATCATGGCATACCATTTATCTTCAATATACATTGAAAATTCATGCAATCTCGTGGGCTTATATTCTTCCCTGCCTTTTAATGAAACATCAAAAGATAAAGAAATTTTTTCAATAAACTCATTGGCAGTATAACCATTAAGATCTGTTACCAGCCTGTTATAATCGATAATTGTAAGCTGACTGGCCGGAAAATGAACAGCCATGAAATAATTATATTCCTCATTACCTGAGTGTTCAGGATTAGACTTCTTTCTTTCCTCACCTACATGGGCTGCAGCAGCGGTACGATGGTGACCATCGGCTACGTATGTAAAAGGAACTTCATCCCTGAAAATGGCTTCAATCCTTCCTACACTATCAGGATTATCGATCACCCATAACTGATGCCGGATATCATCGGCAGATACGAAATCATATTCGGGCAAATCCGATATTGTGTTATTAATAATATCGTTTATTTCAGCATGGTCACGAAAAGCAAAAAAAACAGGTTCACAATTAAAGTTGGTCACCCTTATATGGGTTTTTCTGTCAATTTCCTTTTCAAAGCGGGTCAGTTCGTGTTTTCGTATAACATTATCAAGATAATCCTTTACTGAAGCACAGGCCATAATGCCGTACTGTGTCTTGCCCCACATAGTTTGCGCGTATATATAAATACAAGGTACAGGGTCTTGTTTCAGTGTGCCATCTGCAATCCACTGTTCAAGAGTATCTTTTGCTTTGTTATATACTGCTGCAGAGTAATGGTCAACATCTTCCGGAAAGTCGATCTCTGATTTTATTACATGGTAATAGGAATATTTGTTATCGCCGGCTTCGACACGAGCTTCCTCTGATGACAGAACATCATAAGGCCTGCTGGCAATTAATTTCGCCAGTTCTTTCCTGGGTCTGAATCCCTTGAATGCTTTAATGATAGCCATGATGGAAAATTATCTTTACGGACAAAATAAACATTGAACTTTAGTTTACCCGGAAAGTATTATCACCTTTCTGGATAAAATTAACAATTTGTCTGGCAGCCGCCAGCCCTGCATTAATATTGGCCTCGTCTGTCTGAGCCCCCATCTTCTTTGGTGTGGCAAAATACCGTGCAGCATACTCAGCTTTAATCTGGGCTTCACAATCAGGTGCCGTATCAGTGGCATATCGAAAATCATTTCTTTCGGCAAACATTTTTAACAGTGAAGATTCATCAATAATTTCCTTCCGGGCAGGGTTAACAAGTGTAGCACCTTCGGGCATCAATGACATGAGATCATAATTAATGGATCCTTTGGTTTCACTATTTGCCGGAAGGTTAACCGAGATATACTGGCATTTGCTGTACAGATCTCTGACATTTTCAACTGTTTTAACACCGTCATTTTCAATAATTGTTTTATCCTGAAAAGGATCGAAAGCAAATACATCCATTCCCATACCTTTTGCAATCATGCCAATAATGCGGCCTACGTGACCATATGCATGAATGCCCATGGTTTTACCCCGCAGTTCAACACCTGCCGTACCATTAAAGAAATTGCGGTTCATAAATATCAGCATGCCAATGGTAAGCTCAGCAACGGCGTTTGAATTCTGGCCAGGCGTGTTCATTACAGTTATGCCCTTTTCAGAAGACGCTTTCAGATCGATATTATCATATCCGGCTCCTGCCCTGACTATTATCTTAAGCTTATTGGCAGCCTTTATTACGTTTTCATCCACAATGTCACTTCTGACGATCAGGGCATCCACATCTTTAACAGCTTCCAGTAACTGATTCTGATCCGTATATTTTTCGAGCATTTTCAGTTCAAAACCAGCTTTGATCACAATTTCACTTATACCATTAACGGCCACTTTGGCAAATGGCTTTACTGTAGCAACAAGTACTGTTGTCATAACTATATTAGTTTTAAGAATGAATACAAAACTGTAAAAAAAACAGGATTAAACCTGTTTCGCAAAATCTTTCATGGCATTAACCAGTGCCTGAACTCCTTCCAGTGACATGGCATTGTATATCGAAGCCCTGAATCCGCCAACCGATCTGTGTCCTTTGATGCCAATCAATCCCTGTGATGAAGCAAATTCGAGGAATTTTGCTTCCATATCCTTGTATTCTTCTTTCATAACAAAAGTAACATTCATCACAGAACGATCTTCGGCATCAGTAACACCGGGGACAAACAATCTGTTGCTGTCAATTTCGTCATACAACAACTTCGCCTTTTCAAGATTGACTTTATGAATCTTGTTAAGACCTCCCATATCTTTTAACCAGATAAGAGTTTGCAGACAAGCATATACAGCCAGACAAGGAGGTGTATTATAAAGCGAGTTGTTGTCAACATGTATTTTATAGTTTAACATAGTAGGCACGTTGGGTTTTATCTTTTCCAGCATGGTGTCTTTTATAATAACGACTGCAACACCTGCAGGACCAAGGTTTTTTTGTGCTCCTGCATAAATAAGTGAATACTTTGAGACATCCATAGGACGACTGAGAATATCTGAAGAAGCATCAGCAATAAGGGGAACAGGAGAATCCATATCATGTTTTATCTCAGTTCCGAAAATGGTATTGTTGGTGGTAATATGAAAGTAATCAACATCAGCAGGTATCGTGTAATTTCTCGGAATATGGTTGTAATTCGATTCCTTGGATGATGCAACAACAACGACCTCCCCAAGTTCTTTGGCTTCTTTGATAGCCTTTGATGCCCAGGAACCGGTATCGAGATATGCTGCTTTTGTATTTAAAAAATTATATGGAATCATTAAAAACTGAAGGCTTGCACCGCCATGTAAAAAAACAACCGAATACCCGTCAGGTATTGACAATATTTCTTTCATCAATTCCACAGACTTATCCATAATAGCTACGAAATCTTTGCTCCGGTGCGATATCTCCATAACAGACAGGCCACTGCCGTTAAGATTAAGAACAGCTTCAGCTGTGTTCTTTATTGTAAACTCAGGAAGTATTGAAGGGCCAGGATTAAAATTATATTTTTTCATATATGGAGGTTTTAATTTGTTAAACAATTAACAACTATTTTTTTCAAATATAAAGAATTTCAAACTTCTTCGAATTAAAATGCTTGTAAAATAAACAATTCATTTACTAACAAGATATTCACTTTCACAATTCATCTCAGGCATTCATCTGTATCAGTGCGTCTTCCTTTAGCAAGGGGATAATCCGGGTTAAATTAAGTGTGTGACAATACTCCAGCACATCATCAAGACCATTTTTTTTAAGTCTGTGCCGTTGTGCAGCTTTTTCAATATAAGACATCATATTTTGTTGAGCAATTGTCCATAAGTCAATGGATGCAATGGTTGAATCACAGATTGTATAATAATTTTTGTTCTTCAGGACTGTCTCAGCCAGTGCACCGGCAAACAAAGTATCTTCAAGGCTGAACCTGTTTTTCCAGCCCGCACACAAGATCAACAGGTCATGTTTTTCAGATTGAATAAAACTCCCGAGGGCATCAAGATTAAGGTAACCTCCAATCAATACCCGGTAGCTGTTCTCTGCCATCTTAATACATTGTGTCCCGTTGGTGGTTGAATATACAATTTCTCTGTCACGGATAATTTCCCGCTGAAAATTAAAAGGAGAATTACCAAAATCAGCAAAATCTCTAACAATGCCATCACGTTCTGCAGCAACCAGGTAACCTTTATCTTTGTATGCTTTTGCCTCTTCCAGTGTGGCCACCGGAATGATCTTCCTGACACCGTTCATAAAGGCTGTGATAATGGCTGAAGTTGCCCTGAGTATATCTACAACAACAACGATGGCATCATCATTCCTGAACTCAGGAAACACAGATGGGGTGAGACAGATTTCTACTTTATTTTTTCCTGTTTTCATTTCGGCCATCAAAATAAGCTGATAAAGGATACAAATAAACTATAATTTGTTTACAAGAAAAAACACAAGCACATTGATTTCGATCGCAGAGTGTAAAAACCGAAAGTAAATTAAATCTCAGTTGCTTTTGGTGACAAAATGATCCTGCGGTTTTTATCGGAGATCATTTTACAAAAGGCAATTTTACAACCTGAGCCTTAAGAAGTTTTTCTCTTATGTTTATATACAGTATTGTACCTGGTTTAGCATAGTTTGCTTGTACATATCCCATACCAATACCTTCTTTCAATGAAGGAGACATAGTGCCGGAAGTCACTTCACCGATAGGATTCCCGTTTTCATTTGTGATCTTATACAAATGACGGGGTATTCCCCTGTCAACCATTGTGAAACCAACCAGTTTACGTTTCACACCATTGATTTTCTGTTCATACAGTAAATCACGGTCAATAAAATCCTTGCTGTCAACAAATTTGGTAATCCATCCCAGTCCGGCCTCAATCGGAGAAGTGGAATCGTCAATATCATTTCCATACAAACAATAACCCATCTCAAGCCTAAGCGTATCCCTTGCGGCCAGACCAACAGGATGAATATCAAATGCCTTTCCGGCTTCAAATATACTATCCCATAAGACCAATGCATCCTTATTATAAAGGTACAGTTCAAATCCTCCTGCTCCCGTATATCCCGTGGCTGATATAATGACATCATTTACGCCACCAATTGTACCGGTAACAAAGGTAAAAGGAGTGACAGCATCAAGATCTGAACTTGTTATTTTTTGAAGGACTTTTGTAGCGTATGGCCCCTGAACAGCAAGTTGTGATATTTTGTCAGAAGCATTTTCAAGTTCTGTCCCTGTGGTGTTCTGATCATTGACCCATTTCCAGTCCTTTTCAATATTGGCAGCATTAACGACAAGCATATATTTATCCTTCTCAAACTGATAAACGATCAGATCATCAACAATACCGCCTTCCCCATTCGGGAAACAGGTATATTGAGCCTTGCCGGGTGATAAAACAGAAACATCATTTGTGGTTATCTTCTGCAATAACGCCAGTGCATCAGGACCTTTAACCCAGAATTCCCCCATATGAGACACATCGAATACGCCAACAGCATTTCTCACTATCAGATGTTCAGCATTTATACCCTGGTATTCAAGTGGCATTTCAAATCCGGCAAATTCTACCATCCTAGCCCCCCATTGAAGGTGTTTTGGATAAAACGCAGTTCTTTTCATTTTTTTTGTTTTAAAGAGTCAACGGTCGACAGCCTCCCTGGCGTCAGACAGGTTCACGGTTCACATCAAATAATATGATGTCCAAACCCTCAAATCTTCAAACCTGCCTGGACGGCAGGCAGGCCCTCAAACTGTCATTATTCTTTGTTCTAATTATCTTTTGTCTTGATTCTTGGTTCTTTAATCACTTCCCAATGATCTTAAACTCCACCCTTCTGTTTTGTGCCCTGCCTTCCGGTGTACTGTTGGAAGCCACAGGCTGTGCGAAACCATATCCTTTATATTCCAGTCTTACAAGGTCAATGCCCCGGCTAACGATATAATTAACAACGGCCTTTGCCCTTTCTTCAGAAAGTCTTTGATTGGCTTTAGCTGAACCAACATTATCAGTATGTCCTGAAATTTCAATACGCAATCCCGGCGTTGATTTCATAAGCAGGACAACATTATCAAGCTGTATAAATGATTCCTGTTTAAGAGTTGACTTACCAAATTCAAAGAAAATATTTTTAAGTATCATCTTAGCGCCCACCTCAATAGGCTCCAGACTAAAATTACGGATGATTTCATTATGGTAGCTTTCTTTTGACAGGTCGAGCAAATCCAAATAGAGCATATAATTACGGGCGACAATTTCAATTCCGTACTGTTTAGGTTGAGGAATACGGATGAAATAACTGCCGCTCGAATCGGATGTGGTTGTAGCTATTACCCTGCTGAGTTCCGCATCAATTATATCCATTTTGGCAAATACGGGTTGCTGATTCTCAGAATTGGTAATAGACCCCCTCACCAGAAGAGAAGTATCAACAACAAATTTATCAGGAAGGACGGAAAAAGCATTTTCATGCGGTGGGACGAAACCCCTTACCATCATTGATGGCTGAGGGAATATGATTTCCTTTTCAGCTCCCAGGAATACAATTTTATAAATGTCTTTACCTCCGGTCCCCTGTTCAAGGATTGTTGAATAATAAGCACTTTTGGTTTTTGATGATGGCATATAGAACAGATCATCATCGGGAGTATTAATAGGATAGCCAATATTTTCAGGCAGAGACCATTGTCCTCCCGCCATAAGTTCTGAGCTGAATATATCATAACCACCCATTGAATTATGTCCTTTTGAACTGAAATACAGGATGCTGTCATTATCCGAAAGCCTGACAGCCGCCTCATCGTATTTTGAGTTCAGCATAGCGCCGATATTACCCGGTTCACTCCATTTTCCATCCGGCAACAAAGTCGACATGTAAATATCCGTACCGCCCAATGTGGTTTTTGGGTTATCTGAAATAAAATACATGATATTGCCATCACGGGACAGACATACTGAAGTTTCCCGGTATTTTGAGTTGATCTTGCCTTTCACTGGTTTTGGTTTTGACCAAAGCCCTGAAAGGTTCTGACTCATTAAGATGTCTCCTGAGTTTTTGTGGCCGTCATACAAAAACATCTTCCTGTCATCGAATGAAAGGGCAACCGCAGAATTATTGGTTTTATTGCTTTTTGAATTCAGAGGCTCTCCCATACGCTGTGCCTTTGTCCATTGACCAGACTCATATCGTGAAAAATAAACATCTTCATAAAATTTGTTATCGAAAGGATTTCGTTTACTTTTTTCGTCTAATAACCTGCGTGAAGTAAAATATATCACATCTTCACCTGAATTCAATAATGGATTATAGTCATCATAGCCTGAATTTACTGCATGGCCAAGATTATTGATAACCACGCGTTGAGGATTGGCCACCAGTTCTTTACCATTTCTGCACTGTTCGATAAGCCTGTTAATCATGGCAATATGAACGGCAGCATCCTTCTGGTCTGACAATCTGTTGATGAAATCGGTATAATAAGAAATGGCTTTGTCAAATTCCAGGGTCAGATGATATGAACGACCTATCAGATATTTAATATCAGGTGCTATATCCGGGTCAGAATTTGCTGCCTTATTAAAATACTTAATGGCTTCGAATTTCTCGTCAGAAAAAAGATAACACAGCCCAATGTTGTAATTTAAAGCTGCATTATTGGGATTATAACGATATGCCTTAAGATAATGCGCGCGCGCCTCCTGAAAAGTGCCAAGGCCTTCGTCAAACAATTTATTGCCTTCCTTTATTGATTTCCAGGCCTCTTTAAGACCAACGTCAATAATTTTGAATTCTCTTTTTTTAACTGTAAGTCTGGATTGTGCATCCAATCCGGATGTCATGACTGCCAAAACCAAGAATAAAATCAAATATTTCATAAGAGGCTGTTATTTATTATTTTTTGCATTCTTTTATGTATTCAAGGGACGCTTCAATGCCAAGTGAGGCTGCCATCTGCCAATCATTACAGGCATTTTCAAGATCACCCTTCAATTCCAGCAGCAAGCCTCTGTTTAAATAAGCCTCCCCGAGCTCCGGGTAAATTGATATAACACGATTGTAATATTCCAGTGACTGATCAAGTTCATTCATCTTCAGATGAACGTTTCCCATTCCACACAGTGCAAATGCATCAGAAGGGTGACGTAATATCATATTTTCGAAATCATTACGGGCCATTTCAATATTGCCTGTGATAAGATAGGCTTCACCACGGTAATTATAAACCTCCACCAATGTTGTATCAAGCTTAAGGGCTTCATTAAAATCAACCAAAGCACCCTGGTAATCACCAACTTTTTTCTTTGCATTGCCCATGTTAACATATGCAACAGCCAGACGGGGATTTGTATTGACAGCCACCCTGAAATCATAAATTGCCCCCTGATAATCTTCAGCCCGATAGCGTGCTGTACCTCTGTCATTATATGCAATAGCATAATTTGGCTTCTTTTCAATGGCCGTATTAAAATCATGTATGGCATCGGAGTATTGATACTTCATCAACTTGTAAAGCCCTCTGTGGTAATAGGCAGACGCATCATTATAGCCAAGCTGGATGGCCTTTTCGAGATCAGTTCTTTTCACCAGTCCTGTATCAAGGGCAAAAGATATAAAGGCTCTGTAAAAATATGCTTCACCTGAAAAAGCATTAAGTTCAACAGCCCTTTCAGCATCTGCCAAAGCACTGCTGAGATCACCCAGCTGATATTTAACACGTGATCGCAGTATAAAGGCTTCGGTAAATCCAGCATCAGATAAAACTGCATCGTCAAGTTCACGCAGTGCCTGCGCATAATCTTGTGCAGCAATTTTATCAACGCCACGGTTATAGGCTTGTTCAGCCTTTTTGCGGTTACCGGATACGGACGTCTGATTATCATCTTGTGCTTTTCCGGAAGCATAAAATAAAATGATCATCATAAAGGTCCAGATGGCAGGATGTGTATTCATATTCAGGTTAAATTATTAACATTAAAACAACAAAAATTCTATAATGGAACAAACACCTGTTATTCCGGAAGAAAGAACCTATAGTGTCTGCCGTTGGCTTGCTATTGAATCCTGAGCATGGACAGAAAGTGCAAGCTACGATAAAGGCAGTAAAAACACAACAGAAATCAAATTTGTTCTTATAGAACCATTTATTAAACACCAGGAGGTTATTAATAACCATTATTCGATATTAAAAATAAAAAAATTAGTTTATTTTTATAGAAAATTCTTAATTTACCTTTAATTTTTAAAACTATAAATGATAGCATGAAAACCGATCTGGCATATCTTCGTGAAATGTCGGGAGGAAACAAGGAACTTATAAAAGAGATGATTTCCATTTTCAATGCCCAGGTTGAGGAGTTCTCCAGGGGGTTGGACGATCATCTGGCCAACAACGAATATGAGTTACTTGGGAAACTGGCACACAAGGCAAAATCGTCTATTTCCATAATGGGGCTGGATCATCTTGCTAAAGAACTAAAAAGACTTGAACTTCTTGCCAAGGAAGGGAAAGAACCTGACGAATATTCAGGCATTATTTCCCTGTTTAAGCAGGAAACACAAATTGCCGTGAAAGAATTAAATGATGTTTTACTTAGAATTGATGATTATTTTAATTGAGGTATTATGCTGAAAACAGATAAAATAAACAATGTTGTCATTGTAAAATTTGATAATATTGACAGGTTCAATGCTTTAATTACAGAACCGGTTAAAGAAGAGCTTAAAAGTCTGTTTAATAAACCTGACACCCGCTTGATTCTGAACCTTGAGGGCATACGTTTTATTGACAGTTCAGGTTTCGGTGTTTTCCTGTCTATTCTTAAGACTGCCAACAACAATCATGGTCAGTTTAAACTGTGCAACATTGAAGCCGAAGTAATGGAACTTTTCAGATTACTGCAATTGCATAACGTATTTGAAATATATAACAACCTGGATGATTGCATAAACAGTTTCAACTGATTCTGCAGACTTTATTATCCTTTTTCCTGGTTTTCAAATACCAACGCGTTATTTTTAACATCAATTATAATCGTGCTTTCTTTTGTTACGGTTCCTGCCAGTATTGCTTTTGAAATTTCATTCACAACATGCTTTTCCAGAAGCCTTTTTATTGGCCGGGCACCATATTGCGGGTCATATCCTTTTTTGGTGATCCACTGAACGGCTTCTTCTGTCATGGTAACCAGAATCTGATTTTGCGAAAGCATCCCGGCAATGCGGTTGAATTGCAGGCTTACTATTTCTTTCACTTCCGATTCTGTCAGAGGTGTAAACATGATCAACTCATCAATGCGATTCAAAAACTCTGGTCGAATGGTTGTTCTCAGCAGTTCAAACACCTGATTTTTTGTTTTCTCAAGAATCTCCTGTCTGTTTTTATCCGTCAGATGTGCCATATTTTCCTGTATGAGATGCGAACCCACGTTAGATGTCATGATAATAATGGTATTCTTGAAATTCACTATTCTTCCTTTGTTGTCAGTAAGTCTTCCGTCATCCAGAACCTGCAACAGCACATTGAACACATCAGGATGTGCTTTTTCAATTTCATCCATTAAAACAACAGAATAGGGTTTCCTCCTGATTGCTTCAGTGAGTTGTCCGCCTTCCTCATACCCCACGTACCCCGGAGGAGCGCCAACAAGTCGCGAAACTGTATGTCTTTCCTGGTATTCCGACATGTCGATACGCGTAATCAGGTTTTCATCATTAAACAGAACTTCAGCAAGGGCCTTGGCCAGTTCAGTCTTGCCAACGCCGGTAGTTCCGAGAAACAGGAAGGAACCCACAGGTCTTTTTGCATCCTGCAGACCGGCCCTGCTGCGTCTCACGGCATCAGCCACTGCAACAATGGCTTCGTTCTGGCCGACAATTCTTTTGTGCAATTCCTTTTCGAGGTTCAGCAGCTTTTCGCGCTCCCCCTGCATCATTTTGTTTACCGGAATGCCTGTCCATTTTGAAACAATTTCAGCGATATCCTCAGCTGTCACCTCTTCTTTAATAAGAGCCGACTCATACTGCATATCACGCAATTTAACGTTAAGATCTTCAAGTTCGGTTTCCGACTCCTTAATACGTCCATACCTTATTTCGGCAACTTTTCCATAGTCTCCCTGCCGTTCAGCCTGCTCAGCTTCAAGTTTAAGATTCTCAATCTGTTGTTTATGTTGCTGAATTCCGGCAATCACGTCCTTTTCAGCTATCCATTTAGCCCTCAGAATTTTTCTTTCTTCGTCAAGATCAGCAATTTCCCTGCTTATTTCTTTCATACGATCATCATCGCCTTCTCTTTTAATGGCTTCACGCTCAATTTCAAGCTGTTGAAGCTTACGTTCAACAGTATCAATTTCCTTGGGAATAGAATCCATTTCCAAACGCATGGAAGAAGCAGCTTCGTCAATAAGATCAATGGCTTTATCCGGCAGATGCCTGGTTGTAATATACCTGTGTGAGAGCTCCACAGCTGCCACCAATGCTTCATTCTTAATGCGGACTTTGTGGTGATTTTCATATCTTTCCCTTAATCCGAGGAGTATGGCAATGGCACTCTGCACGTCAGGCTCATCAACCATAACAACCTGAAAACGTCTTTCAAGCGCCTTATCCTTTTCAAAATATTTCTGGTATTCATCAAGTGTAGTAGCTCCGACAGCCCGAAGTTCACCCCGGGCAAGAGCCGGTTTAAGGATATTAGCGGCATCCATAGCCCCTTCTCCTTTACCGGCGCCAACCAAAGTATGTATTTCGTCAATAAAAAGAATTATTTCACCGTTTGATGCAATAACCTCTTTAATAACCGCCTTCAGGCGTTCTTCAAATTCACCTTTGTATTTTGCCCCGGCAATAAGAGCTCCTATATCAAGCGAATAAACCTGTTTACTCTTCAGTGTCTCCGGGACGTCTCCGGAAACAATACGATGAGCCAAACCTTCAGCAATAGCTGTTTTCCCGACTCCCGCTTCTCCAATAAGGACCGGATTATTTTTAGTGCGCCTTGATAAGATCTGCAATATGCGTCGTATTTCATCATCACGACCAATGACCGGATCAAGTTTGCCACTCCGGGCCTGATCATTCAAATTAATGGCATAACGGTTCAGGGCATTGAAGGTATCCTCAGCCGTCTGACTTTGAACCTTTGATCCCTTCCTGAGCTCATTAACAGCGGCTTTCATCTCCTTTTCATTTATGCCGAAGTCTTTCATCATCTGAGAGACTTCATCTCCTGCCATCAGTACACCTATCAGTATTGCTTCAAGAGAAACGAACTGGTCTCCTGTTTTCTTTGAAAAATCATAGGCTTTCTGAAGCGCTTTGCCGGCGTTGGCCGATAAGTATTGTTCACCTCCGCTGACTTTCGGATATGATTGAATAATGCTATCAAGGACACGTTGAAAATTATTATCGTTGACACCTATCTTTTTCAGCATAAAGCTTACAGTATCTTCACCCTGACTGATCATCCCTTTCAGCAGATGGCCTGTCTCCACCGCCTGATGCATGTATCCCTGCGCAATGGTAAAAGCCTGCTGTACCGTTTCCTGAGCTTTAATGGTAAAATTATTTAAGTTCATGGTCAGATTTTATTTTTAATGGTTTATGATCAAATTCTTTACCAGTTTGTAATTAGCTGTTGCGGATGCCAATCTGGCTTCCTTTTCAAACAATATATGTCAATTTGACATATTTATAAAAAGATAAAACCAGACCTCTGAAATAATTATGACATTGGAGCTACATTCCAACTGATATTTTGAAACCTACAGTGTGATATTTCGTACTATTTACTACCTATTAACCTGACATTCGCTCAACTTGAGCGTTTCAGTCGACTTAAAACATGAGTGAACAGATTTTAAAAGCCTTGATGGAATTGTTTGCTATTATTGCCAGACCAGAAGGTAATGGCAATGACAGGCGTTCTGTTGTTAAGTCGTTTCTGATGCGTCAGCTTAACCAGGAACTGGTAAATGATTATCTCGATGTATTTGATGCATACTTCAGCAAACATCAGGCTCTTCAGATCGAACGCGGTGAGCGTCGCATTGGTCCCGACTCAGTAAAAATCCTCCGCATTTGTAATGACATCAACAAGGAGCTGACTCAGAAACAAAAATTCATTGTGTTGGTCCAATTATTTGAATTTGCGAAAGCCGATAAACATAAGATCAGCGATCAGGAACTGGAATTTATTGAAGTCGTCACCGATTCATTTTACATTACACGAGAGGAGCAAAACCTCCTGAAAGAATTTACCACGAATACTTTTGATAATATACCTGAATATCCCGATCTGCTGGTTATCAACAATAAAAAGGGTCCTGTCCGGAACATCTGCAAATATATGTATTCGGAATTCCTGGATGGTTATCTCTGGATCATTCATATAGCTACGGCCAACATGTACTTCCTGCGATACATCGGAGAAAATGAAATGTACCTTAACGGACAGATTTTGCAGCAAGACAAGGTTTATGTGCTGAATTCAGGAATGTCAATACGCAATCACCTGATAAAACCTCTTTATTTCAGCGATGTTGTAAATAAGTTTAAGGAAGACCAGGAGCAGCAGAGAATTGTATTTGAAGCCAATTCGATCAGCTACAGGTTCAAAAGTGGTAAAACAGGATTGCATCCCATGAGTTTCATAGAAGAATCAGGTCGTTTGATAGGGATCATGGGAGCCAGTGGAGCAGGCAAATCAACCCTTTTAAATATACTTAACGGGTCTAATGCGCCCACAACAGGTGAAGTCTTGATCAACGGGAACAATATCCATACCGAAAAAGAAAAGTCAAAGGGATTAATCGGACACGTTTCACAGGATGATCTTTTGATTGAGGAACTCACTGTTTTCGAAAATCTGTATTATAACGCAAAGCTTTGTTTTGATTGTTACTCCAGGCAGGAACTGACAGAAGCCGTCACCAACATGCTGAACAGCCTGGGATTGTATGAAATAAAAGATATACAGGTAGGAACTCCTTTAAACAAAAAAATCAGCGGCGGACAGCGAAAAAGGCTGAACATTGCACTGGAATTGATCCGGGAACCGGCCGTGCTTTTTCTCGACGAGCCAACTTCAGGTTTGTCATCAAGAGATTCCGAAAATATCATGGACCTTTTAAAAGATCTGACACTAAAAGGAAAACTGGTTTTTGTTGTTATTCACCAGCCATCCTCCGATATTTTTAAAATGCTTGACAACCTTCTATTTCTCGATACCGGCGGATACCTCATCTATAGCGGTAACCCTATCGATTCCATCATGTATTTCAAATCAAGGGTTCACCATGCCAACTGGTCTGAAAGTGAATGTCACGTTTGCGGTAATGTCAATCCCGAACAGATTTTTAACATTGTTGAGTCGCTTGTCATTGATGAATACGGAAAAGAAACCCATACCCGGAAAATATCGCCCCGTGAATGGAACCGTATTTACAACGAATCAAAAAAGACCGAAGAACAAACAATAAAGCCGAGTGCTGAACTGCCCTCTGTATTCTTTAAAGTACCAAACAAGTTAAAACAATTTCTGGTTTTTGTCAAACGCGATATTCTGGCAAAACTGGCCAACACACAGTACCTTGTCATTACTTTTCTTGAAGCACCACTGCTGGCATTAATATTATCATACATCATTAAGTATTATAATGTTAGTGAGACTGAGGCCAATACATACTCATTCATTGAAAACAGCAACCTCCCGGTTTACCTCTTCATGTCTGTGATCATAGCCATTTTCATGGGGCTTACTTTAAGTTCGGAAGAAATCATAAAAGACCGGAAAATATTAAAGCGTGAAGCCTTTCTTAACTTAAGCTGGGCCAGTTATCTTTTCTCAAAGGCTGCTGTAATGTTTGCCATATCAGCCGTTCAGGCATTAACTTTTGTGTTTGTGGGAAACAGCATCATGGAAATCAAAGGCATGTATTTTCAATACTGGGTACTGCTGTTCAGTGCATGGGCTTCATCAAATATAATGGGATTGTTGATCTCCGACAGTTTTAAAACGGTTGTCACAATTTACATTCTCATCCCCTTTCTGGTAATCCCGCAGATAATGCTGAGTGGCGTAATGGTGAAATATGAGAAGCTGAATCCGAAAATATCCTCACCGAGCAAAATACCCTGGTACGGTGAAATGATGACTGCCCGGTGGGGGTATGAAGCACTTGCTGTGAACCAGTTTATGAAAAATAATTACGATAAAATATTTTACCGGGAAAACAGGGTGATGAGCCTTGCAGAATATAAAAAGAATTATTGGATTAAAAACCTCGAAAATAAAGTTGATTTTCTGCAGAAGAATTATAATGAAAATGGTCAGGAAGCCAGAAAAGGAAATGCATTGACTTTGCTGCAAAATGAATTGAGTAAAGAAATGCTGATATTGAAATCTCTTAACAACAGAGCAATTCAAAATTTTGATTACAGTTTCATTAACAATCTCAATCCGGAAAGCGTTAATCTTCCGACACTGTTAAAAACAGATTCGCTGATCCATTTAATTAATCGTGTATACATAAAAATATACAATGAAGCCAATGACAGAAGGGATAATCTGATTCGCGAAATGCAGTCTACTCCCGAAGGAAAAGAATTATTTCACAGGATAAAGAGAGATTATCATAACGATGAACTCACAGAATTCGTTGAAAACAACAATGAGATTGTCCGCATCATTGAATATAAGGGAAGGCTTTATCAAAAAATTGATCCCATTTATATGGTTCCGGAAAACAATTTCATAAAAGCCCATTTTTATGCTCCATACAAGAGATTTTTTGGTAATCTTTATGAAACTTTCTGGGTGAACACCATCGTTATCTGGACATTTTCCATTTTATTGTTTATTATTCTCTATTTCAGAGGATTAAAAATAGTTCTCGACTTCTTCGAACAAGTCAGTGAACGTTTGAAAAGAAATACTGAAGAATAAAAAAACAAAAAACCTGCCAGTTTTTTTCTGTCAGGTCTATCAGTTCAGTTATTGTTACCGACCTAATCAACAATTTCAATCATTTTAAACGGGACCCGGATAATTGATTCATAATCTTCACCGGCTTCCAGCATATCTTCATCATCCTCCTCGTAATACCAGTTTATGATAACTTCATTTTTTGCTTTATGGATCGCTTCAAGCTTTTTAAAAACATCAAGGATACACTTGGACGAACTGGTATTGAAATACTCCAGCTGAACATCCACCTGTGTTCGTTTCAAAGGATCCTTTGCGTATTCTTCCAGCCAATCCACCAAAGGCTTATAAAACTCAATAGAGTTCTCGGGAATAGACCTCCCCTTTATTTCCATAATGCCGGATTCCTTGTCAAACTTTACTGTAGGTGTTTTAGGGGTTCCTTCGATGTTAATTGGTTCCATATTTTGTTTGCAATGTATTGATTAACCCTTAATTCTTCAAATTCTTATCGTCAGATTAAAAAAATAGTAATTGTTATTATAGTTATAAAAAGCATATTCAAGTTTATTGCCTGTTTTTCTGGCAATATCAACCAATCCAAGTCCGCCTCCGCCTTTAGCTGATAATTTCTGATGATTGAGGATAAACTTGTACATATCCTTCAATTCATCTCTTGTCAGAGAGTTTATCTTATCAATTTTTTCTTTGAGAAACTTAATTTTGGTGGAGTTAACAAAATTACCTGTTGTGACTTTATACAGTCCGTTCTCTTTTTCAATAACAAGAACGCCAAATTTTGGATCCAGGTCTTCAGTAATGCCCTCATGATATTCTTCGATATGATGAAAGAGGTTTTGCATACTTTCCACCAAAACGTTGTATATTTTTTTTCTGGTCTTGCTCTCTTCATTGGCCTCCTCAAGCTTCTTTTCTACGCCTTCGAGCACATCGTTAATAAGATCAGAAGTAATACTGCCTTTATAGGCCAGAATCACATCTCCTTTACTCAAATCGCTGTAATAATCTTTCAAATTAAAGCTCATAGAAGCCTTTATTTGCTATAAACTGCAATAATTGATTAACTCACAAATATATAAAAAATATTCTCTTTTAAAAATTCGCTGATACTATTCTTTCTTTTTTTATCTTCTGTAAGTTATTCAACCAAGCAGTAATCTATAAATTTAAATATAATGATTTTTCACAAACTATTTTTTTATTATCAGTTTTTTTTCCAACAGCTTGAAAAAACCTGCGTTTTTGTTCTTGTTCACCAGTGTTCAGCAGTACTGCGTCATTTATCATTTCATGTTCACAGTTCACAGCTCACAGTTCACGGTACACAGTCAACAGTATGTACAGTATAATACTTCAAATTTTCAAACTGTCTTAATTCTCAGATCTTAGATCTTTAGTCTTGGTTCTTGTTTCCTGGATCCTGGTTCCTAGTTCCGGCTTTTCGTGATCCTGGATAAAGACTATAATGATTGTATTTACATTCAAGCTGACCATTATACAGTGTCAAACGCTTATCTGAATGCAAGCCTATATGTTTTAATGCAGACTGATTACTGCTTAAGATCCAGGCATCAAAGCCCGAAAAATTATTTTTGAGGGTATCCCCGGTTTTTTTATACAGGATGTTCAGGTCATCTTGCTGAAGTCTTTCTCCGTATGGAGGATTAATCACTATTAAGCCTTTATCAAAAGGCTTTTTTACCTTTCCGATATCACAAACCGTGAATTTCACATAGTCTTCTAATCCTGCTCCCGCTGCATTTTTCCGGGCTATTCTTATAGCCTCTGCAGCATAATCAAAACCGTATGACAAAACTTCATGATTATACACGGGCATATTTTCTTTCCTGATTTTATTAAAGAGCTCAGGACGATAATCCGGCCACAGCTGAAATCCGAATTTATGCCGGTAGTAGCCGGCCGGGATTTTATGGGCAATCATTGCCGCTTCAACAGGCAGAGTACCGGAACCGCACATCAGATCAACAAATGGCGTATCGCCATTCCAGCCTGTTAGCAATATCATTCCGGAAGCCAGCACTTCGCTTAAATTAGCCTTTCCCGTACCGGCACGATATCCTCTTTTATGCAATGATTCACCGGAACTGTCAAGGGAAACTGTAAGTATTTTTTCTGAAATATGAACATTAATCCTCAAATCAGGATTCTCAATATTAACTGAAGGCCTTACCCCATAACGGTCTCTGAACTGATCAACAATGGCATCTTTTACTTTTTGGGCCACATAATGTGAATGTGTAAAAAACCTTGATTTAACATTGGCATCCACAGCCAGAGTCCCTTTTTTATCCAACCACTCATACCATGAAATACTTCGTATAGCCTTGTATAATTCATTTTCGTCGGAAACCCTTACAGATAACACGGGCTTTAGAATCCGCAAGGCAGTTCTGAGACAAAAGTTGGAGCGGTAAAGCAAAGTAACATCACCAGTATAGCTTACAGCCCTGTTGAGAATTTTTACATTACCGGCTCCGAGCTCTGTCAATTCATATGCCAATAAACTTTCCAGTCCGTAATGTGTTTTTGCCACAATCTCAAAATGGTTCTTCTTTCTTCCTGTTTCCATAAACCTGGCAATCTGAATAGTCCGTTTTGTAATGAATTGATATCAAAATTTTTTTTCTTCAGCTTTTCTCATATAAAAAAGCCAGGGAGTCAAGGTTGGTTAAAATATTCTCATTGCATTTATTGACAGAGAATTTATGACAACATTCTCTTTGAACAGGCTGTGATAATGAGTTTCATGACAGCAAAAGGCATTCATACTGCATCAAAAGCTATTATGGCTTAAGCATTTTCTGTCTGTTCCGCAGATTTGCCTCATAAAGATCCCAGTTTCTTATTATAGACAGCGCAGTCCTGAATTTAGGATCCTCTTCATTAATAATTTCATAGAACTCACTGGTAGACCACAGATCGCGTGCAATATAACCTTTTGCAAGTGTTTTAATCTGGTTCTGAGACACAGCCAAATCAGCTGAATTTTCAGGTAATCCCTGTTCCTTAGCATAAGTGGTCAGCTTTTTCATCATCTTATCATCAATTTTAAATTGTGATTTAAAATCAACCAATTGCGGATATCGATTTAACAAATCCTGTCGATGATGATCAACATAGTTCAGAATAAACCGGTTGAGAATTCCCAATCGAATGAGATCACGGTAGTAATCAGTATAATATGTCGTGTCCATAGGAACAAACAAATCAGGCATTATCCCTCCCCCGCCGTACACCGGCCTTTTCTTTTTAAGGGTATGATATTTCAATGAATCGGGGAAAGCAATACTGTCGGATGAAATAAACTCACCATGGCTATATCTCCTGGCTATTTCCAGGTCATATTCATCTTTCCCCATGTCGTAAGGTTTTTGTATTAATCTACCGGTAGGCGTGTAATAACGGGCTATAGTCAGTCTTATCTCCGACTGATCAGGCAAAGGACAACGTCTCTGTACCAAACCTTTTCCGAATGATCTTCTGCCGATAATAATGCCCCGATCCCAATCCTGAATAGCTCCGGAGACAATTTCACTCGCAGAAGCGGAGCCTTCATCAATGAGGACAACCAGTCTTCCGGACTCAAAAACACCTTCTTTTGTAGCAAAGTATTCCTTTTTGGGATTATTGACACCTTCGGTATAAACAATAAGCTTATCCTTGTCAAGGAATTGATCGGCCAGATCAATGGCAACTTCAAGATATCCACCGCCATTACCGGTAAGATCAAGGATGAGATTTGAGATATCATCCTTTTTCAGCCCGGCCAGGGCAGTTTTAAACTCATCGATGGTTGTGAGTGAAAACCTGTTAATCTTAATATACCCGGTATTTTTATCAACCTTATAACTCGCATCAATACTAAAAATGGGTATTTTATCGCGGATAATTTCAAATTCAAGTAATTCATCCATATTCCTTCTAAGTATGGTAACGCTGACGCGGGTTCCCTTTTTACCCCGCAACAGTTCATATACTCTTTCGTTTGTTATACCTATACCGGCAACGTTGTTACCATCTACCTTTATTATACGGTCTCCGGGCATAATGCCTACTCGCTCGGAAGGGCCACCTGAAATAGGTGTAATAATAAAGATAGTGTCCTTCAGAATATTAAATGATATCCCGATACCTTCAAAATTGCCTACCAGGGGTTCATTCATTTCATCAACTTCTTCTTTTGTAAGATAAGATGAATGAGGATCCAATTCTTTCAACAACTGAATGATGGCTGTTTCAACAAGTTTTTCCTGATTAACTGAATCAACGTAATAGCTATCAATCCATTCCAGCACCTTTCCGAATTTGAATGCCTGCTCAACCAGCAACTGAGCATTGAGAGGAAAAACGATAAAAGCAACAACAATAAGCAACAATCCTGTTTTTTTCATAATGAATCTGCTCCCGCTATACCTTAATTTAAAATAAATACTATTGTTCAGTAATTAATCATATTGAACTGCATATCCAATATCTCAGAAAGCTCCTCACCCGCTTCCCTTATAATGTCATCATCGGCCTCGTAATACCAGTCCACCGATAAATCCAATCCTTTCTCATGAAGCCTGCTGATCATTTTCAGCATTTCTGCAAGGAACCTTATGGTACCGGAATTGTAATACTGAATTTTCAGAATAATTCTCATAGGTGGTTCAAGGATAGGAGACAAAGAAAACTCATCAATCCATTCTATAACAGGTTTATAGAAGGCATGAACATTTTCCGGCAAAGAAGATCCGCTGATGGTCAGTACGTTTTCTTCAGGAATATAGGTAATGCCAGGGGTCGATCTGCCAGCCTGTATATTAAGATCTCTCATGATGATGATATTAGGCAGGCAAGTTAATGAAAATTCTAAATTTTATTGTCAAGATATAATAACAGATTTTAGGATTATGAAGGCGATTCAAGAACATACTATTCCCATTCAATGGTTGCAGGCGGTTTCGAACTGATATCATAAACAACCCTGTTAATGCCTTTAACGCCATTTATGATACGATTTGAGATGAATGCCAGAAAATCATAAGGAAGATGAGCCCAATCGGCTGTCATTCCATCCATTGAAGTCACTGCCCGCAAAGCAATCACATTCTCATAGGTGCGTTCGTCTCCCATTACACCAACAGACTGAACGGGCAGAAGAACCGCAGCTGCCTGCCATACATCATCATACAAGCCAAACTCATGCAATCCTTCAATAAAAATATCATCGACTTCCTGCAAAACAGCAACTTTCTCAGGTGTTACGTCACCGAGAATACGGACTGCAAGACCCGGCCCCGGAAAGGGATGCCGGTTAAGGATCAACGGATCAAGAGAAAGCGCCTTTCCGACTCTTCGCACCTCATCCTTAAACAGCATGCGAAGAGGTTCAACAACTTTAAGGTTCATTTTCAGAGGAAGTCCTCCGACATTATGGTGCGATTTAATTGTCATAGAAGGCCCATTCACTGAAACAGATTCAATCACATCGGGGTAAATCGTACCCTGGGCCAGCCATTTGACATCACTGATTTTTTTTGCTTCCTGTTCAAAGACTTTAATGAAATTCCGGCCAATGCTTTTCCGCTTTAATTCTGGATCTGTAACACCTTTAAGATCATCGAGAAATAATTTATCTGCTTTGCAACCAATAACTGCCAGGCCCATTTCCTTGTAACAGGTCAGCACTTTATCAAATTCATTTTTACGCAACAACCCGTTATCCACAAAGATGCAGGTAAGATTATGACCAACAGCTTTTTTGAGCAGGAGTGCAGCAACGGAGGAATCTACCCCGCCTGAAAGACCAAGGATTACTTTATCATCACCGAGCAGATTACCCAGATGATTCACAGTATTTTCAATAAATGATTCTGGCGTCCATGATTGCTGGCAGCCACAAATATCGACGATAAAATTTTTCAGCAGCGTCATGCCCTCCTTTGTATGATAAACTTCAGGATGAAATTGTATGCCGTAAGTAGGTTCCCCTGAAATTTCAAACGCTCCCACCCTCACATCCCCGGTACTTCCGATTATCTTATAATTATCAGGTATCTGCATAATGGTATCACCATGAGACATCCAGACCTGCGAATTGTCATGCATGCCTTTTAACAGTTTTGAAGACATGTCGCTTATCAACAAATTTGCACGGCCATATTCCCTGGTTTTTGACGGCAGTACTTCACCCCCGTAATGATAAGCCAGAAACTGGGCCCCATAACAAATTCCAAGCAGAGGTATCCTGCCCTTAATCGCACTCAGGTCAGGAACCGGTGCACCAGGATCACGAACCGATGAAGGACTGCCCGAAATTATTACGCCTTTAACAGAACCATCGATAGTTGATGTTTTGGTAAAAGGGACTATCTCGCAGAATACATTAAGTTCTCTTATTCTTCTGCCAATCAATTGTGTATACTGAGAACCTGCATCCAGGATAAGAATTTTTTCTTCCACTTCTGACAAGCCTTAATAAATAAGGCGCAAAGATATATGTTTTGCCTTTAATTGGTAACGCCTTTTTGACTGATATTGCATTAATAATTTGCCCACTGTTGACAGTCGACGGTAATGTGTTCACTGTTCACTGTTAACCGTTCACTGTTCTCTGGTCTGCTCCACCTGAAAGACATCGCCATCTTCAACGGCAAAGGTGTTTATAAAAACTTTTCTGGCTTCTTCAACAAACGCTGAAACGTCCTTATATCGTGAAGAGAAATGACCGATCAGCAATTTTTCTGCTCCGGCCTTATCAGCAATTCTGGCTGCCTGAAGGGCGGTCGAATGACCGGTTAAACGTGCAAGTTTTCTGTCGCATTCAAGAAAAGTGGATTCATGGTACAACAAATCAACATTCTGAATCAGGCCTGTGATTTTTTCATGGTAAGCCGTATCTGAAATATAGGCATATGACCGTGATTTGATCTCCGGCAAAGTGAGATCCTTGTTTTTAAATACTTTACCATCTTCCGATATGAAATCTGAACCTGCTTTAATATTAATGATATCGCGGTAAGGTATTTTCAACAACTCAACCTTATCTTTTCGGATATTCAAGGGTCGTTTCTTTTCGCGAAAAACGAAACCCACAGTTGGTATTCTGTGCTTCAGCGGTATGGTTTCAACAATAACTTTGTTGTCTTCATATATCAGACTTGTGCGTCTGGAGGGAAAAGGCTGAAAAACGATCCGGAACTGAAGCCCGGTTCCAAAAAACGATGTAAAATGCTTTATTGTATGTTCCAGAGAAGAATGGGCGTGCAGGGTAAGATCAAGGTTTCTGCCCAGTAAATTCATTGATGAAAGAAGGCCGAATAATCCGAATACATGATCACCATGAAGATGGCTGATAAAAATATGATGAATACGTGACAAAGGAAGTCCGAACCGACGGATCTGCATCTGAGTTCCTTCTCCGCAGTCAATTAAAAAAAACCGCTCCTGTACCTTAAGGACCTGAGCGGTTGGAAATCTTTTTGATGTAGGCAGCGCGGAACTGCTACCCAGCACCGTTAAAGAAAAGGACATGCTGATATCAACTATATCTACTTTTCAGCTTCCTGTACAAGTTTCACAGCCTCCTCAACCGAATTGGTAATATTCAGCACAGTATCCAGCTGAGAGATGGTTATCAGTCTTTCAACAGCATCATTCAGCCCTGTTAAGACAAATGTTCCATTGGCATTCTTGCACAGGCGGTTTGCAACCAGGATGGCACTCAATCCGGAAGAATCACAATAACGGCATTTACTGAGATCAAGTATAATATTCTTTTCACCGTTGCCGGACACAAGCACCAATTCCGATTTCAGTGTCGGAGCAATGTGTGTATCCAGCTTTTCTTCCAAGACCTGAATTAAAGTATAAAAGTTGAGCTTTTCGATTTTGAATTCCATGATGAAAAGTATTAGATATATTGACTATTTTTCTTTTTTCTCTTCTTTTTTCTCTTCTTTTTCTTCAGCTTCTTCTTTTTCCTTTTTTGTTTCTTCTTTAACAGCTTTCTTTTTCTTTGATTCGCGCTTTTCCATCTCTGTTTTCAAAGCTGCCAGTTCAGAAATGTCACCGAGCGTTGTTTTTTCCAATCCTGCCTTTAATTTCCGTGTAGCCTTCCTTGTAGCATCGGAGGAAGATTTTCTTTCAGATGACTCAGTAGATCTCTTTTCATCTTCATGTATCCTGCTGTGAGAAAGGATAATTTTCTTTGCTGACTTCGAAAATTCAATCACCTTGAAAGGAAGTTTATCCTCAACTTTTGCTGATGTTCCATCTTCCTTCACCAGATGTTTGGGTGTTACAAAACCTTCGACACCATATTGAAGTGCAACAACAGCACCTTTATCGGTAACTTCAATGATCGTACCTTCGTGAATTGAATCGGTGTAAAAAACAGTTTCAAAAACATCCCATGGATTCTCTTCCAGTTGTTTATGACCCAGACTAAGCCTCCGGTTCTCCTTATCAATCTCAAGCACAACAACCTCAATCTCATCCCCAATATTGGTAAACTCAGCAGGATGCTTAATCTTCTTTGTCCATGAGAGATCGGAAATATGGATCAAACCATCAACCCCTTCTTCAATTTCAACGAATACACCAAAGTTAGTAAAATTGCGGACTTTTGCACTATGTTTACTGTTAAGAGGATATTTTTCTTCAATTTTTTCCCAGGGATCTGGTTTTAACTGCTTCATACCCAGCGACATTTTTCTTTCTTCTCTGTCAAGTGTAAGAATAACAGCTTCAACTTCATCACCAACTTTAAGAAATTCCTGGGCACTTCTCAGGTGTTGTGACCATGACATCTCAGAAACATGAATAAGACCTTCAACGCCGGGAGCTATTTCAATGAAAGCACCATAATCAGCCATCACAACAACACGGCCCTTAACTTTGTCACCTACCTTTAGATTGGCATCGAGTGAATCCCACGGATGAGCAGTAAGTTGTTTCAGACCAAGGGCAATGCGTTTCTTTTCATCATCAAAATCAAGTATAACCACCTGAAGTTTCTGATCAAGCTGTACAATTTCCTCGGGATGATTAATTCTGCCCCATGACAGATCGGTAATATGTATAAGGCCATCAACACCTCCCAGATCAATGAATACACCATAGGAAGTGATATTTTTCACTGTTCCTTCGAGGATCTGCCCTTTCTCTAACTTGGCAATAATTTCTTTCTTCTGATGTTCCAGTTCAGCTTCTATCAAAGCTTTATGGGAAACCACCACGTTCTTGAATTCATGATTGATTTTCACCACCTTGAATTCCATGGTTTTGCCCACATATATATCATAATCGCGGATAGGCTTAACATCGATCTGTGAACCCGGAAGAAATGCTTCAATGCCAAAAACATCAACGATCATGCCGCCTTTTGTGCGACACTTAATATAACCTTTAATAATTTCATCTTTTTCGAGAGCTTCATTAACCCTGTCCCATGATTTCAATGCCCTGGCTTTTTTGTGTG
Organism: Bacteroidales bacterium; assembly: GCA_016934055.1. GTDB lineage: Bacteria > Bacteroidota > Bacteroidia > Bacteroidales > UBA10428 > UBA5072. The sequence goes on from JAFGTR010000144.1 coordinate 25,603, forward strand.
AAAGCACAAGCTGGCCTTTCTTATCTTCCTGGCTCTCAACATAAACCTCTACTTTGTCACCAACAGTAAGATCAGGATTATATCTGAATTCATTCAGGCTGACCACACCTTCGGATTTGTAACCTATATTGACAACAACCTCACGTTTGTTCATTGAAATAACAGTACCGTCAACCACCTCGTTAACCTTTACGGCACTGAGAGTGTCACTGTATAATTGTTCATATTTTTCGCGCTCATCTTTTGTGTAGAAATTGCTCCCTTCTTCATACTTTTCCCAGTCAAATTCCTTTTCTACAGCAGTGTCCTGAGCTGTTTCAATTCCTGTTTCAGATTTTTCAGATTTTCGGCTTGATGCAGCCTTTTCATTTTTCACCTTTGTTTTGTCAGCTGATTCTGTTTCATCAATGATTTCAGCTTCCTGTTTGTTTTCTTCTGCCACTAACTCATCAGCTTCTTTTGTTTCAGCTTCTTCGACTTCCGGCTCTTTTGTTTCTGCTTCCGTTGCTTCAGCTTCTTCGATTTCCGGTTCTTTTGTTTCTGCTTTTGTTGCTTCAGCTTCTTCGATTTCCGGTTCTTTTGTTTCTGCTTTTGTTGCTTCAGCTTCTTCGATTTCCGGTTCTTTTGTTTCTGCCTTAGTTTCCTGAGTATCAGCATCCCGGATTTCAGTGTTCTCAGTATTCTCTGTATTCTCAGTAACAGCTCCTTCTTTCTGATCCGGCTGCGGATCAAGATTGTTTTCCAAATTCTCTACCATTTATTAAAATCTTTAAAATTAATAAGTTAGACATTATTTTGACTAAAATGGAGCTGCAAAGCTATAATTTTCTGTATTAAAAAACTAAAGTTACAAAAAAAATTGATAAAATAAATTGCCTGTTTCATGCTTGAAATTCATAATATTGAACGCTAAAACCGGAATTGATTCTAAAGTATAATAAAAGCTTTCGGATAATCTCAATTAATCCAATAGTATTATTCTGTAATAATTAACCTTCAGACTATGAAAATATTAATTATCGGAACCGGTTATGTCGGACTTGTAACAGGTGCATGTATTTCTGAAACAGGCATAGAAGTGAGCTGCATCGACATTGATGAAAAGAAAATCAATAATCTTAAAAATGGTATCATCTCCATATATGAACCCGGTCTTGAAGATATTGTAAAACGCAACATAGAAAAACAACGGCTTCATTTTTCAACCAGCATAAAAGACAGCATTGACGGTTGCAAAGCTGTATTTATTGCTGTTGGGACACCACCACATGAAGACGGTAGTGCCGATATCTCGCATGTTCTCAATGCAGCCAGGGAAGTTGGCAGACATATGAAGGAGCATATGGTCATCGTGACCAAGAGCACTGTGCCCATAGGCACCTCATATAAAGTCAAGGATGTCATCCAATCTGAACTTGACCGGCTGCAATCAAAACTGACCTTTGATATTGCGTCCAATCCCGAATTTCTTAAAGAGGGCAATGCGGTTGAGGATTTCCTCAGGCCGGCCAGGATCGTCATCGGGGTTGAAAATGAGAAAGCAAAGGATACGTTATCAAAAATATACAGGCCTTTTCAGCTTAATGGCTACCGTACTATTTTTATGGATATCCCGTCAGCTGAATTGACAAAATATACAGCCAACTGTATGCTGGCCACCAAAATCAGTTTTATGAATGAAATTGCAAATTTATGTGAACTTGTCGGGGCAGATATTAACATGGTGCGGCATGGCATTGGCAGTGATCCGCGAATCGGCAGTAAGTTTATCTATGCCGGTGCCGGTTTTGGCGGATCGTGTTTCCCGAAAGATGTAAAAGCGCTGATAAAAACCGCGGGCGACAAAGGATATTCACTTGAAATTATAAAAGCAGTAGAGGCTGTTAATAACCGTCAGAAAGAAGTGATCTTTCATAAGATTATGCGCCATTTCGGGAATAATATTAAAGGAAAACATTTCGGCATCTGGGGACTATCTTTCAAACCTAATACAGACGATATGCGTGAAGCGCCTTCAACGGTAATAATCAGCAAACTGCTTGAAGCAGGAGCCTCAGCAAGAGCCTATGATCCGGTTGCCATGAAGGAAGCCAGGCTGCGTTTCGGTGACAGTATCAGCTATGCTTCTGACAACTATGATGCCTTGCTTGATGCCAATGCCCTGATTCTGATGACCGAATGGGCTGAGTTTCGCGTTTTGAATTTCAAGGTGTTAAAGAGAATTATGAAACAAAGAATCATTTTCGACGGACGGAATATTTATGATCCGGCTGAGATAAAGGAAAATGGTTTTGTTTATTACGGAATCGGGAGGAAGTAGGAAGAGGTAACCGGTAATCAGTAATCGGTTGACCTTTTAAGTCTGTTGCCTGTTGCCTATAGCCTGTTGTCCCTTCATTTTTCATTCTTCCATAAATTTCTTATCATTGCACCACATATAACCAAACACCATGAAAGGCATCATATTGGCAGGCGGTTCGGGGACACGTCTCTACCCTATCACCAAGAGTATCTCGAAACAGATCATCCCTATTTATGATAAGCCTATGATCTATTATCCCTTGTCAGTGCTGATGCTGGCAGGTATCCGGGAAATCCTGATTATCTCAACACCTAAAGATATCCATCTGTACCAGGATCTGCTGGGAGACGGATCACAGCTTGGGCTTCTGCTTTCTTATGAGATACAGCCTTCTCCTGAAGGCCTGGCACAGGCTTTTATTATCGGCGCCAAATTCATTGGTGGCGATACCGTATGCATGATCCTTGGTGACAATATTTTCTATGGTCATGGCTTTGGTAAATTACTGACTGATACAGCACAGTTAGAGGATGGTGCAATTGTATTCGGATATTATGTGAATGATCCTGAAAGATACGGTGTGGTGGCCTTCGATGAAAAAGGCAAAGTGACCAGTATTGAAGAAAAGCCTTCTGTTCCCAAATCAAAATTTGCGGTTACCGGATTGTATTTTTACAGTAATGATGTGGTAGAGAAAGCTTCATCACTGAAACCTTCAAAAAGAGGAGAGCTGGAAATAACCGATCTGAATCGTCTCTATCTCGAAGAAGAACGCCTCACGGTAAGGCTCCTTGGCCGTGGCATGGCATGGCTGGATACCGGGACTCATGAAAGCCTGCTTCAGGCCTCAACCTATATTCAGACCATAGAAGAAAGACAGGGTTTAAAGATATCCTGTATCGAAGAAATTGCTTACAAACAAGGCTATATAAGTAAAGAACAGCTCATTAAACTGGCACAGCCCCTTATGAAAAACCAGTATGGCCAGTACCTTATTAAAATAGCTGAAGATAAAACATACCTGTTTAATAATCCGGAATAAAAAATGGAAATAACAGCAACGGCATTGCCAGGACTTTTTATAATCAAACCTGAAGTATTCAGTGATCAACGGGGATATTTCTATGAAAGCTTCAATGAAAAAAAATTATCGCAAGGAGGTCTGAAATTCAGGTTCGTCCAGGATAACCAGTCAAAATCGGTATATGGTGTTATTCGGGGATTGCATTACCAACTGGAGCCATACGCACAGACAAAACTTGTCAGGGTTCTTTCCGGGAAAATCAGGGATATTGCCGTGGATATCCGGAAAAACTCCCCGACCTTTGGCAAAAGCTTCAGCCTTGACCTGTCATGTGAAAATAAATTGCAGCTGCTTGTACCGAAGGGCTTTGCCCATGGCTTTTCGGTTCTTTCCGAAACAGCCGTTGTCCTTTATAAAACCGATGATTATTACAGACCTTCTGCTGAACGTGGCATTTTTTATAATGACGAAACCCTGGCGATCGACTGGGGTCTTAAACCCGGCAAGGAAATTGTTGCAGAACGCGACAAAGCATTTCCTTTGCTCAAGAACGCAGAGATGAACTATACTTTTCCCAAAATATGAAGAAGATTTTGGTTACAGGTGCAAACGGACAACTGGGAAGTGAATTGCGAAAAATCGGACCACTTTACCCATCTTTCGCCTTTGACTATATTGATATTGATACACTTGACCTGTCAAATAAACAGGTTTTCAGCCGGTATTTCGGCCGGAACCATTTTGACTATATCCTTAATTGTGCAGCTTATACGGCCGTTGACAAGGCTGAAACAGAAACACAAAAAGCCTTTCTCTTAAATGCTGAAGTCCCGGGCATGCTTCAGGCTGTCTGTACCAAAAATAAAAGCCGTCTGATCCATATGTCAACTGATTACGTATTCGACGGCAGGGCCTGTGAACCCTATGTTGAAACTGATCCGGCCAATCCTCAATCTGTGTATGCCAGAAGTAAACTTGCCGGTGAACAGGAAGTGCTTAAAAATCCTGACAACATAATCATTCGTACATCCTGGCTTTATTCGGTACATGGTGCCAATTTCATGAAAACCATGCTGCGACTGGGAAAAGAAAGAAAATCACTGAATGTGGTTTTTGACCAGGTGGGAAATCCCACGTCAGCAGCCGATCTGGCCGATACCCTGCTGAAAATATGTTCTCACCTTGAATCAACCGGGGATAAAAATGGGGGAATTTATCATTACTCCAATGAAGGCGTTTGCAGCTGGTATGATTTTGCTCTTGAGATCATGGAACTTGCCGGATTAAATTGTCAAATAAATCCCATTACTTCTGATCAATATCCCTCCCGGGTAAAACGGCCTGCCTTCAGCGTTTTAAACAAGGCAAAGATCAAAGCCACATTCGGACTGGAAATACCACATTGGAAAAAGAGTCTGAAAAAAGTTGTGAAAACTCTGACATAAAGAAGTGCGGGAATATTTTTCATTTTTGTTACCAATGGTGCTGGTTTCTTATTGCTGGTGTTATAATTCATTATTGGTTTAAAACCAACGCCATTTCTGTTGTTTTTTTTAATGCAGATTTCATATTTTCGACCCTGATTTTCTGAATGAATAAAAAAAATCAATACATGCCTGAAAATTTATTTAAGACACTGGAAAACAAAAAGATAACTCTGCCTGATAATGTATATGTACTGCTTAACAGCTGTAAAAAATATACAATCTACGATAATGTTGACCAGTTGAAAGATGCCTCTGTAGGGGGTGAAAAGCATAACACATTTGATGTAAAGTATAAGATACCGGGAAAGGGGGAATTTGTTGAGGCTGTAGTTCACAGGGTGACCAATGGCATTTCAGCAAATTACACTGAACCATACATGCGCCGGCGCGATCCCGAAACCATGGTTATAGCCGATACTATGCCCAGTGATAAGAAAAAATTTAAAAATAAATTTGGCTATGATTTTCAGTCTCTGAAATCCGAAACACTGACATGGTTGAAAGAGCAGGAGCTAAGTGTATTTTTTTACTTTGCCGGAAGCGAAACCATAGGTGTGGGCGGAATGGCAATTGCCCCTGCCAATGCGGGATTTTTTGCCATGGGACTGGCCATGTTACAGCGTATTATTGCTGTCAACGATTTACCGGCAGGTTTCTCAGTCGACTCAGTGATTTATGTGGCACCAACTTTCAGGCATACGCATTTTAATGGCAAACAGATTGTGGTTCATAACCGTTCAGAAAACCTTCATGAAATATACGCATATAACCTGTATCCGGGACCCAGTGCAAAAAAAGGCCTGTATGGTGCTCTACTGACCAAGGGGGAAAGAGAGGGATGGATAACAGCTCATTGTTCAACCGTTCAGGTCATCAGCCCTTATGATAACATAACAACCTTCATGCATGAGGGAGCCAGCGGTGGCGGAAAAAGTGAAATGCTGCAGCACATTGTAAGGGAACTGGACGGCCAGATACTCATTGGAGAAAACACAGTAACAGGAGAAAAAAGGTTAATCAACCTGCCCCTTTTCTGTTCATTTCATCCGGTTACAGATGATATGGCTCTGTGCCATCCGTCGGTACAAGGTGATAATGGAAAACTAAGCGTATTGGATGCCGAGAATTCATGGTTTATACGTGTTGACAGTGTATGTGATTATGGCGATGACCCTTTTCTTGAGAAGATCACGATAAAACCAAAAAAGCCTTTGTTATTTCTTAACATTAAATCGAATCCTGACAGCACAGCCTTGTTATGGGATCATATCGAAGACTCTCCCGGAAAACGGTGCCCCAATCCCAGGGTAATTGTACCCAGAGACATTGTCCCCGGTATTATCAGCAGGCCGGTAACGGTGGATGTCCGCAGTTTTGGTGTGCGTACGCCACCCTGTTCCAGGGAAAACCCGAATTATGGCATCATCGGTTTATTCCATATACTTCCCCCTGCATTGGCATGGCTATGGAGACTTGTTTCACCGAGGGGATACGCAAATCCAAGTATTGTCGGAGGAAAAGGCATGGAGTCAGAAGGCGTTGGCTCATACTGGCCCTTTGCCACAGGGAAAATGGTAACTCATGCTAATTTACTGCTGGAACAGATCATACAGACACCACGCATGCGCTATACCCTGGTGCCCAATCAACACATAGGCGTCTGGAAAGTTGGCTTCAAGCCCCAGTTGCTGATGCGTGAATACCTAACCCGCAGGGGAAATGCGAAATTAAGGAGCGACCAGTACCAGAATGCCAGATGCCCTTTGCTGGGTTATGAATTAAATTACCTTACAATAGAAGGCGCAAAAATCCCGTCGAGATTCCTGCAGGTCCATCGTCAAAATGAAGTAGGCACTGAAGGCTATGATGCCGGAGCAAAGATATTACACGATTTCTTTAAAAAAGAATTACAGCAATTTATCACGCCCTCTTTATCCTCTGTCGGCAAGCGGATCATTGAAGCCTGCATGTCGGGCGCAACGGTAGAAGACTATAATGCCATAATCCCCATGCAGTACCAGTATTCATTTCTGACAATAAAAGATTATGAGCAGAATGGTTCGAATGACTGAATGTAAAAAAACCAGTCGACAGTTGTCGGCCTGCCTGCTGTCAGGCAGGTTGTGGTGGATATAGATTGTTATGATTGTTATGATTGTGGGTTGTCTTAGATCTTAGTTCTTAGTTCTTAGATCTTAGATCTTAGATCTTAGATCTATTTCTTGAGTTTCACATCGTCAACAAAATAATGTGTATCGCCTTTCCAGGGGACTTTACCGTTTTTTTGTTTATAATGCACGATCACAAAGCTCCCCTGCAAAGTATCAAGGACATCCGCCAGCGAATCATTAACGACTGAAAAGAAAAATTTCTCCGAAGCCAGGGCTATGTTGGTATTACTGGTCACACTGCTGAGTATTATCTCACCTTCATATGTTTTAAAGATTGTGCCCTTGCGTGAAAATTTCTGAAGCAATCCGGCACGATAACCCTCGCTATAGGTATAAAAATATTTCCAGAAAATAAACAAGCCAAGAAAAAGCACTAAAAGCACTATAAATATTCGCAGCGTTCTGCGGGCAACCCTTTTTACTGAATCAAGATTCATATCAGAAAAGATATTAAATAATTATTTAACTTAAGTTGCTATTTATGAAAATAATAATTGATTTAAGATCGAAGATTAACGATTTAAGATTTATGAAGTTAAAGGCAAAAACAAAATAATCAATACGATACAAACCCGGACTCACCCTTCTAAAATCAAAAATCTCCATCCTTAATTCTTAAATCATATTAAGAGTTTTATAACTGGCATCTTGAATTATTTAAACATAAACTTTTTATACAAAGTTAGTGTTCTTTTATGAATAAGTTCTCATTGGTCATTTATTTTTAGAGGGAATATTTCAATGTCGTTACGTTAAGGTTTTTTTTGTCATTTCCCTGCACCCTCTCCGGGAGAGGGACATAATTCGGTCTTAACTTAACGACATTGGCGAATATTTCCTAATTTTGTGATTTCGTGAGTAATCAATTAACAATATATCTGCTATTATGAACACAGGAGATCTTTTAAGGGAAGTCAAATCGAAAGCTCAAGCCTGGCTCGAGGGAAATTATGATGCTGAAACAAAAAAGCAGATCAGAAAATTGCTTGACAGCAACGAAAAAGAACTGATCGAGAGTTTTTACCGTGACCTTGAATTCGGGACAGGCGGCCTTCGTGGCATCATGGGTGCAGGCACTAACCGCATGAATATATATACCGTAGGCATGGCGACACAGGGATTGAGCAACCATCTGAAGAAACAGTTTTCAGACGTTTCACAGATAAAGGTCGCCGTTGCGCATGACTCCAGGAACAACAGCCGATTATTTGCCGAAACCTCAGCCAATATTTTCTCTGCCAATGGATTTAAGGTATACCTGTTTGATGATGTCCGTCCAACTCCTGAGTTATCATTTGCCATCAGGTATTTCCGGTGCCAGAGCGGCATTGTAATTACTGCTTCACATAATCCTAAGGAGTATAACGGATACAAGGCTTACTGGGATGACGGGGGCCAGATCATTGCGCCGCATGATAAGCTTATTATAAAAGAGGTGCAAAAGATTAAATCGATCAGTGAGGTAAGTTTCGATGCAAAGCCTGAAAACATTGAAATCATCGGAAAAGAATTTGACGATATCTATACTGATCAGATTACAACACTTTCGCTTTCACCGGAAGTCATTAAAAGGCAGAGCGAATTGAAAATTGTCTTTACCCCTATTCACGGAACCGGAGGCCGGCTTGTGCCCTTGGCACTGAAAAAATTTGGTTTCAAAAATGTCATCAATGTCCCTGAACAGGATGAGCCAGATGGCAATTTTCCAACCGTACATTCTCCTAATCCCGAAGAACAGGCAGCGCTTTCCATGGCGATAAAAAAAGCAACAGAAACCGATGCTGATATCGTGATGGCTACTGATCCCGATGCTGACAGGGTTGGTGTGGCCGTGCGTGATTACAGGGGAGAATTCATTATCCTGAACGGTAACCAGACTGCTGCCTTGCTGATATATTATCTGCTTTCCAAATGGTCGGAGAAGAAAAAGCTGACAGGAAAAGAATACATCGTAAAGACCATTGTCACCACTGAATTGCTGGCCTGCATTGCCACACATTTCAAAGTCGACTGTTTTGATGTATTAACAGGTTTCAAATATATTGCCGATGTGATCAAGCATTTTGAAGGCAGGAAGACCTTCATCGGAGGTGGTGAAGAAAGTTACGGTTACCTGGCCGGCGATTTTGTCCGTGATAAAGATGCCATCATTTCCTGTGCCCTGATAGCAGAAACGGCGGCCTGGTCCAAAGACCAGGGAAAGTCAATGTTTGCAATGCTGCTGGAAATATACAAGGAATTCGGTTTCTTTAAAGAAAAGCTAATATCACTTGTGCGGAAAGGTAAGACAGGACAGGAAGAAATACAGCAGATGATGAAGGATTTCCGGACAAAGCCTCCGGTTACCATAAACAATGCAAAGGTAACAGAGGTAATTGATTATCTCAGTGATGATTCCATCAGGCGGGTCAATGAAAAGAACAAAGGCATTAAGATTCCCAAAGCCGATGTGCTACAGTTGATGACAGAGGACGGATCAAAGATTTCAATCCGTCCTTCCGGAACCGAGCCCAAGATCAAATTTTATTTCGGCGTAAAGGAAGAGCTGAATGATTTAAGTGAATATGAAAGGGTGAATAAATTGCTGGATGCTAAAATTGAGGATATTATACGAGATCTGAAAATAAAATAGAATACCCCCGGCAATAGCCAAAGGTAACAGAACAGTATAAAACTAAGTCAGTCATTTATTGCCCCTGACTTCAGTCAGGGGATCAATTATTCTCCAATGATCTTAACCAGTGCCCTCTTTCTTCTTTTACCATCCATCTCGCCATAAAAAATTTGTTCCCAGGGACCAAAGTCCAGTTTGCCTTCTGTAACAGCGACGACCACTTCCCGGCCCATCAACGTGCGCTTGATATGAGCATCGGCATTGTCTTCAAAGCCATTATGCCTGTATTGCGAATAAGGTTTTTCCGGTGCCAGCTTTTCAAGCCATACCTCAAAATCATGGTGCAAACCTGATTCGTCATCGTTGATACAAACACTGGCTGTTATATGCATTGCATTAACCAGCGCCAGGCCTTCTCTGATACCACTTTCGGCAAGGCATTGTTCTACCTGCCCTGTTATGTTTATAAAAGCCCTGCGGGTGGGCGTTTCAAACCATAGTTCTTTGCGATAGGATTTCATAGTGATTAAATTGAAGTATAAAATTCAAAGGTAATAAATCATTTTTCTATCACAATTTCAAAATCCTTCTGAGGTTTAGAATCATAAAGACTATATTGATGAGTATGCTCTGAAAAGTCAAAAATTCCATGACAGCCAAAAATCTTTCACGGGAAATCTCAATACATCCTTAAGAAATAATATTTAAAAAAACCTTAACACCGGAACAAATTCATAATAAATCCATTATATTTGAAGGCTGTCCAACCTCACAAAAATGGCATTGTTGGAAAATATGAAAACCGGATATTGTGCATTGGCGCTTTTTTGCTGTGTCACAATCTCTTTTAATGCCTGTAAAAAGCCTTATCAGACCAATACAAAAGAGCATTATACGATAATAAAACCCACACATGAAACCGGCAGAAAGAAAGCTGCCGATGAAAAGGTAAGATCCGTTATCGCAACAAAAAGTGAAGCAAAAAAGAACGATTGCATAACCAGCATACCACAGCGCGTTATTGATGCCAGTGTATTACCTGGCGCTGAATTCAAGCAGGTTGACCTCATGGGTTATGAAAAGATTGAACTGCCAACAGGAGACAAACTGCTTATTATTAACTGGGGCTGTACGTCATACAATCTGACATTCAGGTTTGAAACTTCCCGTTTTGGCACGGATACAGGCAAGGTCAGTCAATGGTACAGTATCCTCACACAATTGCTTTATGTCATTGAACCGGCCATTAACTCACCCGTACAAGTTCAGCATGGCATTAATGGTATCCATCAGTACCTGGAGCAGGATACCCTGCCTTTAGCCTATAATGTCCCGCTCAACCTGAGTCATGACAGTGTGTATGCCGACCTTGTCTTTGAACAGGTTAAAATACTCAATGATACAGCAGTATGCATTGATGCCACGTTTTCAGTCAGTGCGATGTAAATTAAGTCGTGCGGTCATGCGGTCGTGCAGCCTGTCTGCCGCAGGCAGGCCGACAAAAATCACCACATTTTTCCCTCCTTATTCAAACCTTTAGATTTTCTTTACGTATTTTATACGTTAAGTTTGAAATTAAAGGAATTTATTATTATATTTGATTAGAATATAAAATATGCCGGCTCATCTTAATCCACATATTTCGGTTGACTGTGTTGTTTTTGGTTTCGACGGGAATGAGTTGAAAGTATTGCTTATCAACCGCGATCCTTCCGAAAATCCTGCACAGTCGGGGAAGCTTAAATTACCCGGAGATCTCATTATCCATGGCGAAGTGCTTATTGATGCTGCTGATCGTGTTCTTACCGAACTCACCGGACTTCATAACATTTACCTTAAGCAGTTTGGCATATTTGATGATCCCTTCCGTCTTAAGCCCTCATTTGATCTCGACTGGCTAAGGAAGAGATCAGGGCTCAGGGTTGAAAGAGTCATCACTGTGGCCTATTATTCGCTTATAAAAATCGATCAGAGCCTGCCAACTGATTTGTCAATTGCCTATAATGCCAGGTGGTATCCGTGTACTTCAATTCCGCCGCTGATCTTTGATCACAACCGTATTGCCGACCGGGGACTTGAAACCATCAGAAGGGAAATACTCATCGAGCCTCTTTGTTTTGAACTTTTGCCTGAGAAATTTACCCTTAATCAATTACAACGTCTCTATGAGGCTATACTGGGATGCTCGCTTGACAACAGGAATTTTCGCAAGAAAATTCAGCGTTTACCATACATTGTCCCTCTTAACGAGAGGCAGAATGGAGTTCCACACAAGCCGGCCCGGCTTCATGTATTCAATAACAAAAAATATACCTTACTGAAAAAGGATCATAATGTATTTATTTTATAATCAATCAGAAACAAAAGAATATGGTTTTACTGGGATTTGATGTCGGAAGTTCATCGGTGAAGGCAAGTCTGCTGGAGGCTGACACCGGAAAATGTTTAGCTTCAGTTTTTCAGCCGAAGCAGGAAATGCCCATAACTGCACAAAAAACCGGATGGGCTGAACAGGATCCTGAAAACTGGTGGAAATACCTTAAGCTTGCACTGGCTGATGTTATTGATCAGTCAGGTGTTGATACCGGTGATATTAAAGGCATTGGTATTTCCTATCAGATGCATGGTCTGGTCATCGTTGACAACAATGGCAAAGTGTTAAGACCTTCAATAATATGGTGTGACAGCCGGTCAGTCGATATCGGAAATGATGCTTTTAATAACATTGGCGATGAAAAATGTCTTTCAAGCCTGCTGAATTCGCCGGGCAATTTCACGGCATCAAAGTTGAAATGGGTAAAAGATAACGAACCCGAGATTTATAAAAGGATATATAAAGTCATGCTGCCAGGCGATTATATTGCAGCCAGGATGACAGGTGAAATAAAAACCACCATATCAGGAATGTCGGAAGGTATTTTTTGGGATTTCAGGAACAATAGTCTGTCAGAACTTATTCTCAATGAATATGGTATTGACAAAACACTAATGCCGGAGATCACACCCACCTTTGCCATTCAGGGTGTTATCTCATCGCAGGCGGCCAGTGAGCTTGGTCTGAAACCGGGTACACCAGTGGCATACCGTGCCGGCGACCAACCCAACAATGCCTTTTCACTTAATGTACTGAATCCGGGTGAAATTGCAGCTACCGCAGGAACATCAGGTGTGGTATATGGTATCAGTGATGTTGTCAAATACGATCCTCAGTCACGCGTGAACACCTTTGCTCATGTAAATCACAGTACAAATGACACGAGACTGGGCATATTGTTGTGTGTTAACGGCACAGGTATTCTGAATTCATGGCTGAAGAGAAACATAGCCGGCCAGACTGATTATAACGAAATGAACAGGATAGCTTCTCAGGTGACCATCGGATCAGAAGGGCTGGTCATTTTACCTTTCGGCAATGGTGCTGAACGGATGCTGGGCAATAAGGACACCGGCTGCTCAATTTCCGGACTGAATTTCAATGTTCACAACAAAGCTCATTTGATGAGAGCTGCCCAGGAAGGCATTGTCTTTTCTTTCAATTACGGTATTGAAATAATGGAATCTATTGGCATAAAACCTTCCGTTATAAGGGCCGGAAACTCAAATATGTTTCTGAGTCCGCTTTTCAGGGATGCATTGGCTTCCACAGCAGGAGCAACAATTGAGTTATATGATACTGACGGTGCCAGGGGTGCTGCACTTGGGGCCGGCATAGGGGCCGGAATATACAAGTCATTCAGCGATGCCTTTCAACATCTGAAAAAACTGCAAACTGTTGAACCCGATACCTCCAATACAAATGCTTATAAGGATGCTTATCAAAACTGGCTTGATAAGCTTAAAAAATTTATCTGATAAAATACACGATGAAATTTATCGATCTTATTTACAAAGTAATAATTTAATAAAATAAACATGAAGATTGTAACTGGAAGTAAGGAGTATTTTCCCGGAATAGGGAAAATCAATTATGAAGGGCGTGATTCCAAAAATCCGCTTGCCTTCAAGTTTTATGATGAGCAAAAAACGGTAGCCGGAAAAACAATGAAAGACCATTTCCGTTTTGCCATGGCTTACTGGCATACCTTATGCGGCAAAGGTGGGGATCCCTTTGGTGACGGGACAAAGGATTTTCCGTGGGATGGTGATAAAGATGCGGTTGTTGCCGGAAAAAACAAAATGGACGCTGCTTTTGAATTCATGACAAAACTGGGCCTCGGTTTTTATTGCTTTCACGATTATGACCTGGTAAAAGAAGCTGATACCATTGCTGAATCTGAGAAAAGACTTCAGACGATGGTTGACTATGCAAAAGAAAAACAAAAGGAATCAGGCGTAAAACTGTTATGGGGAACAGCCAATCTTTTCGGCAATCCGCGCTTTATGAACGGAGCCGCCACAAATCCTGATTTTAATGTGATTCCATGGGCTGCAACACAGGTAAAAAATGCCCTCGATGCTACCATTGCCCTGGGAGGCGAAAACTATGTTTTCTGGGGCGGTCGTGAAGGTTACATGTCACTGCTGAATACAAATACAAAACGGGAACTTCAGCATCTGGCCATGTTTCTTACTAAGGCACGTGATTATGCACGCAAACAGGGATGGAAAGGAACTTTCCTTATTGAGCCCAAGCCTATGGAGCCAACAAAACATCAGTATGATTTTGATTCACAAACGGTTATCGGATTTCTGCGTTATTTTGGACTTGATAAAGACTTTAAGCTGAACATTGAAGTGAACCATGCAACACTGGCCGGCCATACATTCGAGCACGACCTTCAGATGGCTGCAGATGCCGGTTTATTAGGCAGCATCGATGCCAACCGTGGAGATTATCAGAACGGATGGGATACTGATCAGTTCCCCATTAACATTTACGAACTCACCGAGGCCATGCTGGTTATTCTTCAGGCAGGTGGTTTTACCACAGGCGGCGTAAACTTTGATGCCAAAACCCGCAGAAATTCAACTGACCTTGAGGATATTTTTATTGCCCATATAGGTGGTATGGATGCATTTGCCAGGGCACTTCTGGTCGCCAATGATGTTCTCACCAAATCAGATTACCGGAAGCTCCGTAAGGAACGTTATGCCTCATTCGATGATGGCAACGGCAAAGCCTTTGAAGAAGGCAAACTTTCTCTTGAAGATCTTCGCGCACTTGCCATAAAGAATGGTGAGCCCAAGCAGATCAGCGGCAAGCAGGAGTTGTATGAAACCATAATTAACCAGTATATTTAATACTGAAAATTCCTTATTCATCAAGGTTCAGTGGTTGGCCGGCAAGCCTGTTGCTGAACCTTTTTTTTATGAATTCAGCGATTACACATACCCCGGGTTTCACCTGTCTTCCGACAGGCAGGCCGACAACAGATAACAGTTACAACCACAACCACCATAACAATCACAACAACCATAACAAACAAAACTTCCCCTTACATTTTCCTGTGTCTTCTTATAATATGCCGTATAGGATTCATTATTCTTGTCATCAAAGTCATCTCATCAGTGATTATCTCAGCATCACCCTGCATCTCCTGGCGGAAATCGATGGTTTTTCCATAGGTAGTAAGCAGGGAGTCCTTCAGGTTAACCTGAACCATGTAGGCTGATTCATTTGGAGCTGCAGCAATGGATTTAACATAACCATTAAGCATGCCAAACTCAAGGTATGGATAGTGATCGAGTTTTATCACAACCCGTTGTCCTTCTCTGACTTTTCCGGCTCCTTCCATCGAAAGATTCATCTTGCCAATGACGTTACCCTGTTCAAGCGGGATAACGGTCATCACAAGATCGCCCTCTGACACCGGCTGATTTTCATTCCATACTTTTGAAAAACTCACTCTTCCCGACAGAGGAGCTTTCAGCACATAGTGGCCTTCCCAGGTTGCAATAGCAGCTGAAAGATTTAATAATGATTCGCGAATAAAACGCTCTTTTTCAAACTGCTTCTCCCTCACTTCGGATTCAAGGGTGATAATCTCCTGTCTTACCTGTGCTTCCTGCAATCTATTGTTGGCCAGCGTAACTTTTGATTCTCCGTAGCTGAAATTTTTTGTCAGCAAAAGCGATTCCGATTTTTCCAGGTCTGCATCTGAGATGGTCCCTGATGCATGGAGTGCAATATCCCTTTCATGTTGTTTCCGGGCGAGATCAAGTTCCTTTTTCAGGATATTGCATTGTTTTGCCAGTTCCCGGCTGAGTTCAATATACCTTTCAAGCTCCTGTTTAAATGCCGTTATTCGCTGTTTTTCAGGATTATCCTGCAGATAATAGACATAATCAGCACTATGATTAAGGTAAGCTGAAAGATTGGGCTGTATTTCTCCCACCTGAAAAGAGCCTTTAAAAAGAGCATGCCCCCCCTGAAGACCAAGAGCTGTCGTATCTGACAGAAGGCTATCGGTCAAACGTCTGACCAGCATCACATCATTATAATTGGCCGGATTATTGATGATGGCAAGTAAATCGCCAGGATTTACCAATTGGTTGTCTTCAACAAACAATTTTTGCATATTGCCGGAAGCACGAGCCATCAGGTTTGCCGGAGGATTTTCAGTAGTGATGACAATGACAGATTTAACTGCATCGGGAAATTTAAAGACAGAAGCAAAGAGTATAAGAATAAGCAAAAATAAAAAAACAACAGTTGTGCCCCATGTGGTCATCCAACCCGGTGCCCTGCCTATTATTTCCTGCATGGGAGCATTCCGTATCTCAATATACTGATCGGTTTCCTGCATAATTCATTCCATTCCTTATACTTAATATGCCCCTTCAAAATCAGAAAAGGCAATCAAATATTATTTTGTTCACGGTTCACGGATAATCTGTCAATCTGTAAATCCGTCAACAATCAACAGTCGACGGTCTGTAAACCCTCAAATCTTCAAACCTTCAAGCCTGCCTGACGTCAGGCAGGTCTTCACACCCCCATCTCCAACTGATTCTTAACCAAATTATAATAATGGCCTTTCCTGGCTGTCAATTCATCATGCGTCCCTGTTTCCACCAATTCTCCTTTTTCGAGGACAATAATCTGATCGGCATTTTTAACGGTGCTGAGACGATGAGCCACAATGATGACAGTTCTTTCATTAAAAAACGCCTCAAGGTTTTGCATGACAACAAGTTCATTACTGGCATCAAGAGCATTGGTAGCCTCATCAAAAAAAATAAACAATGGTTTTTTATATACAGCCCTGGCTATAAGGATACGCTGTTTTTGTCCCTGGCTCAGTCCGTGCCCCTCATTACCGATTTTGGTGTTATATGACAAGGGCAACGATTCTACAAAATCGCGTATGTTGGCCATTTTAGCAGCCATCAGCAATTTATCAATATCTATGGGATCATCGGCCATGGCAATATTACGGGCGATGGAGTCATTAAAGATATAACCGTCTTGCATGACCACACCGCAATTCTGTCTCCAGAAACGCGAATCAATGCTTTCGAGGAAGGTATCTCCTATCTTAACAGAACCTTCAACGGGTGTGTAGAATCCCAGCAATGTCTTAATCAGTGTCGTTTTTCCGCTTCCGCTGGTACCAACGACAGCTGTTACTTTTTTCCCCGGTATAATGAGGTTAATATTCCTGAGCGCAAAATCAGAATGAGGTCCTTCATACTGAAAGCTGACCTGGTGAACATGTATATCATGATCGGAAGGTAAGGAAAGCAATTTTGCCGAAACAGCAGGTTCTTCATCCTTTTTCAGGTGTATTTCACCAAGCCTTTCCAGGCTTATCTTGGCATCCTGGGCATGGTGAATAAAAAGGGTCAGCTGTTCCAGTGGACTGTTGAGCTGACCGATAATATACTGTATGCTCAACATCATACCCAGGGATATCCGGCCATCAAGTACTGAATAGGCTGCCAATACTGTGATTATGATATTTTTCAGTTCATTGACAAGCAGGGCGCCTGCCTGCTGATATTGTGACAAAGTCAGATTCCTGATGTTTATCCTGAAGATGCGTGCCTGGATATTCTCCCATTCCCATCTTTTCTGCTTTTCACAATTATTCAGTTTTATTTCCTGCATGGCTGTGACCAACTGGATAATATTACTCTGGTTTGAGGACATCTGGGCAAACATTTTATGATCAAGATTGCGCCTGCGGTTAAGAAAAATTGATACCCAACCGATATACAAAGCACTGCCCAGAATAAAAACAAGAAAAATAACAGGATTATAAAACAACAAGACCAGACCAAAGACCAGGAGATTGAAAGCAGAAAAAACCACAGACAGGGAAGATGTGGTCATAAACTGTTCAATGCGCTGATGATCCTGAATACGTTGAATGAGATCCCCGGTTAATTTCGTGTCAAAATATGCAATAGGAAGTTTCATCAGTTTTGCCAGAAAATCGGAGATCAATGAGACATTAATGCGGGCGCTGAGATGAAGCAATATCCAGCTGCGGATGAATTCAACTGCACTTCGGCTTATCAGCAGGACAAGTTGTGCGATGAGGATCAGCAGTATGAAGCTGCGGATTTGCCGGCTGATGCCTATATCAACAAGCGCCTGTGTCAGAAAGGGAAAAATCAACTGGATAAGGCTGCCGATTATCAGACCAATCACCAGCTGAATGACAAATTTGCGATAGGGCCTGAGATAAGAAAGCAGATATGCAAAACCAGATTTGTTAACAGGTTCGTCTTCATTAGCATAGAAATCAGGGCCCGGCTCCAGCAGCAGGCAAAGTCCTTTTTCAACATTCGCCACCAGCGTGCCTGTCCATGAATCCATAAACTCTTTACGGGTGTACTGTATCAATCCATGAGCCGGGTCAGCCACATGAACAAGGTAATCCTTTTTACCATTAACACGGGTCTGCAAAATTTTATAAAGAACTATAAAATGATCCTGTTTCCAGTGCACGATACAGGGTAAAGGAATTTCATTCACAAGTTGATTGAAACTGACTTTAATACCCAATGTTTTGAAGCCAATGCTTTCAGCTGCATCACTTATGCCGAGCATACTCACGCCTTCACGAGTAAGGTAACTGTGATCACGCAGTGTTTGAAGCGAATAATTTTTCCCGTAGAATTTAGCGATCATTCTCAGGCATGCCGGACCACAGTCCTTGGCATCATACTGCTGATAGAAAGGGAAACGGGGCATACATAACGATTTCCAAAGACAAGATAAGTGAAAATTTCAAGGAAAGCAAAAAAATATAAATGAGTAAACAGAACAAGGGAAAGGTGGAACGGTGGAACGGTGGGAAGTTGGAAAGGTAGAAACCGGTTACTTCTTTTTCTTCCGCATGGCTTTTTCGGTAAGGTCTTTTATCTGTTGTTCCAGTTGTTCAATTTTCTGGTTCAAAATTTCCTCACGGCTGGCAGCCTCTTCCGCATATTTTATTAATTCATCCTCACGTCGAACTGACTCTTCCTGCGTTGCCTGCATTTCCTCAAGGTTTTGCCTGAGTTCTTCCTCTCCCTCCTGCAATTCGGCAGCCTGCTTTCTGGTCTGTTCAATAAGCTTCTTTAGCTTGGCATTTGCCTTTTCAGTAGCAACAGTAGAAGCAAGGTTTTCGCATATTTTTTCAACAAATGATACCTTATATCCCTTTATTTTTCTGAAAGAACCAAGTTCAACCACACCAACAGACATTTCATTTACTTTTAAGGGGGCCAGCAATAAATGCTTCAGATGTTCATCCCCCAATCCGGAACGTAATACAGAATAACCTTCAGGAAGATCATCTATTTCAATAAATTCCTGATCTGCAAAGGAGGTTCCAACGTAGCCTTCACCGGGCAGAAATTTCTGATTGAGTTTTTCAACATTAAAAGCATAATGTCCTGTAAGTTCCAGATACAATTCATCCTCATTATCATCATTAAGCAGGAATATGCCGCCCTGTTGGGCTTCTACATACTCCACAAGCCTCATGATCACCTGTTCGCATAATTGTTTCAGATCATCTTTGCTCTTGCTGATGATTTCTGAAAAAATGCTTATTCCCTGGTTAAACCAAAGGAGTTCTTCCTGGTCTTTTTCCCTTAGTTTCAGTTCCTGTTTCTGAAGTATTATTTCCTCCTTTTGCTTATCCAGTTTCTCCCTTGCAGCTTCGAGTTCGTTGGTGCTTTCCTTGACTCTTAGTTCCAGAAGGGCTTTCTGCCTTTGTTCAATGTTTCTGCGATAACGCACCACATATATGATAATACCGGCAATAAGGCAAAAAGCTATTAATTTAAACCATATGGTCGCCATCAATGGTGGCTTCACTCTGATTTTCACTGAAATACCCTCTTCATTCCATTCTCCGTCACTGTTCGATGCCTGAATCCGCAGTCGGTATTTCCGATAAGGAAGACTCGTATAAGAAACATACCTTCGTGTACCGGCATCGATCCAGTGCTCATCAAAACCTTCAAGCTTGGTTCTGTATTTATTTTGTGCCGGATTGGCAAAGTGCAGTGCTGCAAAATACAATGTGAAATTGTTCTGCTTATGATCAAGGATTATTTCATCAGCCTCAGAAATATGTTTCTTAATGGGAGATTTCTTCCCGGGGCGAACAGATACATTTTTAATCTGCAGGTCGGTAAGGATTATGGCAGGGGCAACTGTGTCAAGCCTTATTTTTTCGGGATGAAAACTGTTGAAACCAAAATAGCCGCCAAAAAAGATCTCTCCTTCACTGTTACGATGATATGCGCCGCCATTGAACTCATTACTTTGCAGGCCGTCCTCAATAGTGTATTGTTTTATAAAACGGGTGACAGGATTAAACTGAATTATACCGTTGTTTGTACTCATCCAGAGATTTGAGGCATCATCCTCGAAAATACCATAAATTACGGCATTGGACAATTCCTTTATCGTGTTGAAATGTGTGAATTTCCCTGTTTTCCGGTTAAGCATATCAAGGCCCCCTGAAAAAGTACCAATCCAGAGCATTCCTTTCCTGTCCTCATAAATAGTCAGGACCTCGTTCATGATCAGGCTGTTTGTATCTTTGTCATCATGAACATAATGAATAAAACCATCGTTTTCAGGATTGTATAAATTCAGACCATAATCCGTAGCTACCCACATACCGCCGGATGCATCACCATAAACATAATAAGCCGTGGTGTTGTTAAGGCTGTGCGGATCATTGGCATCAGGGACATACCGGGTAATGCTGTCATTCTCTATCGCCATACGGTTAAGGCCATTATCCGTTCCGATCCATAAATAACCATCAGCATCAAAATACAAAGAATAGATCAGATTGCTCGTCAAAGATGCCGGATCAAGAGGATTATGATAATAATGATCATATTGAATAGGTAATCTGTTATCGTCAAGTATGATTTTATTGAGACCACCGTCATCTGTACCAATCCAGATCACGCCCTCCGGATTTTCCCTTATAACTCTAACCTTGTTACTGGACAGGCTGTTGGGATTATTGCTCTTATGTGAAATCCTGAAATAATGCCCGTTATTCCGGTCGAATACATGCACCCCGTCTGTCTTTGAACCGATCCAGAGATAATTATACCGATCCTCATAGATAGCATAAATACTTTTAAAAGAGATGTTTTCTTTTACACCGGGGATATAATCATAAAGCTTGAACTTTTCTTTATTCGGATTATATTTATCCAATCCGTATGTTCCTGCCCAAATGATACCGGCATTATCTTTGCACAGACACGAGACTTCATTATGTCCTATACTGTATGGATTATTATAATCAAATGTATGCGAGACAATCCTGCCCTGTTCTATAACATGAATATCCAGGCCATTTCCAAAGGTTGCCACCCATATATTGCCCTGATTATCCTCTATGACATCCGTAATTTCAGAGAAAGAGGATGCTGCAGCAGACGGAAAGCGTGAAAAATATTCGATTCCGGCATTCTTCTTTGCCAGACCCTTTTCAGTACCCACCCAAATATTTCCTTTTTTGTCGCAGTAAAGACTTGTAATAACATCGGAAGGCAGTGATAAAGTATCGTCAGGAGCATGTCTGTAATAGTCTACCAGACTATGGGTTGTGTCCACCCGGTTCAATCCGTTTTGTGTTCCAATCCATATAACGCCCTTGTCATCTGTGATCAACGCTGTAATTTCATTGCCGGTTAAGCTTAACGGTTTATTTTGATGAAGCAAGGGTTTTTCAAACCTTCCGGTTTTATGATTGAGAATTCCCAATCCTTTATTTGTCCCGACCCATAATTTTCTATCACTCATATTTTTAATACAGGTAACTATATCTCCCAGAATCGAAGCTGTATCAATGGCATCAGCCCTGAATTGCTGAAAAATGTCAGTGTTCCTGTTATACTTATTCAGTCCTCCGCCTTTTGTGCCGATCCACAGATTGCCATCATCATCCTCTTCAATGCAGGTGATCTTGGCCATACTTATACTGGCCGGATCGTTCACATCAGGTTTAAAAACTTCAAACCCATATCCATTATACTTGTTGAGACCATCTTCAGTGCCAATCCACAAGAATCCACGGCTATCCTGAAAAATGCAGTTCGGTGTATTCTGAGACAATCCATCCCTTACAGAGATATTTTCAAATTTAATATGAAAAGGATCCTGACAACCGGCCTGCAGGTGATTGAGCAAAAATGCAATCAGCAGAAATAAATACAAAGGTTTAATCCTGTAATAAACAGAAAAATCAATCATGACTCGAATAATGCAATAACAAATCTAAAATTAATTTTTTAAAATTGGTTATTCAGGCATAATAATCTTGTTCTGGTTTTATTGACAGGTTGAACGAACTGTCGTTTGGAGAGATCAATAATTTTCTGTATGTCTGGTATCTGTCGGATCGTATACCATTGTAATTTTTGAGCCGAATCTTTTATCCTGCAGTTTTGTCGCCTCAGTAATGATACTTGTTGAGCCTCCCTGCCTGATAAAAAACAGGGCAGCTTCTATTTTAGGTTTCATGTTGCCCTCACCAAACATGCCTTGTTCCAGGTATTTAATCGTATCGTTATAATCGAGAAACTCAGCGATCTCCTGGTCTGGCTTTTTATAATTTAGATAAACATAAGGAACATCCGTTAATATATAGAATTCATTGGCACCGATTGAAGAAGCAAGCAATGCAGAGGCTATATCCTTATCAATAACGGCCTCTACAGGCCTGACATCATTTTTTTCATCAATATAAACCGGAATACCGCCACCACCGGCTGCTATAACAATATTATCCTGGTCAACCAGTTGTTTAATGATCTTTTTATTGAGAATATCAAGCGGTTCAGGAGAGGGCACAACACGTCTTAATCCGTTATTTGATTTCTTTTCTTCCTTAAAAATCCATTTTTTTTCTTTGGACAGCTTTTCAGCCATCTCATTGGAATAGATACGCCCGATCCTTTTTGTCGGATTCTTAAAAGCTTCACCCTTATGGTTAACAACAACCTGACTTATAAGGCTGATAACATTCTTTTGAATCTTATGTTTGTTCAATACATTTCTCAGGATTCTCTCAATCATGTAACCTATTTCGCCCTGTGTTCCTGCAACACATATGTCAAGAGGCATCTGAGGAATGTTGTATGCACTTTCACCGGCATCATTTTTAAGCAGGATATCACCAACCTGTGGACCGTTACCATGGGTAATAACCAGATCAAAGCCTTCTCTGAGCAAAAAGATAAGATTCTCCAGCGTTTCAAAAGTATTTTGTTCCTGTTCCTCGATTGTTCCCTTCTGGTAATCACGCTGAAGGGCATTTCCACCTAAAGCCACCACTGCCAGTTTGCTCATTTTGTATTGTCTTTCAAATTTCAAAGATAGAACAAACAATATGCAGCAGCCATGATATCAGTCATATGTTGATGAGAGCCAAGATTAAAGATTAAAGATTAAAGATCAAAGACTAAAGACAAAATATCAGTGGACCGTGGACTGAATTACTGTGGACAGTAGACCGTGGACTGTGGACTATTTGCAGATTTACAGATTGATGAAATAATGAATCATGTTCTATGGTTACTATTATCCGTTTATGAATAAAAACAAGCCATTCGTAAAAATTTTTTAATCACAAATTATCATAATGAATATGCAGTTATGATTTCCGCAAAGGTTATCTGACAGGCTTTTCAAGCATCAATCACAACAAGGCTGCATTTTTGTTAGGCGTAGTGTTAATAACTACCAATATAATAAGGGAATACCTTTTTAATTTTATTCGTATAATTGACTGATATGCTTAAGAACTCCATTTGTCTTAAAAATCAATTCTATCGGTAAAATGATAAGAAGAAAAATGTATAAAACCAGACTTTTTAACCGGTTACGGATTAGTGTCGCAATATTGCTGTTTTCCTTCATAATAACAGGTTATTCAGCAGCGCAGACAACCTGGTACAGTTACCAGACCGGAAACTGGACGGATTGGAGAACATGGACAACCGATCCATCAGGAACAACCCTGATAAATCCGACAACAACCACACCCTCGTCTGCATCGAATAATACAGTAGTGATTCTAAACGGCCGTATGGTTACAATTCAGCCGTCAGTTCCGGCTATTACCACCGTGAGCTTTACCATACAGGAGGGTGCCATACTGGACTTGACGACAAACACCAATGTTCATAATTTCGGAACATTCAGCGGATCTGGCTTTTTAAGGCTTTCCACAGCAACTTTCCCTTCTTTTGCATCAGGAAGCTTTGTTGATGCCGGCGGCGGCACCGTTGAATACACCAACATGGCAGGATTCACACCAACACAATTTACCTATAATAACTTGATAATCAACCTGAATAATAGCACGGATGAATTTTATTACGATAATGCAACAACTTTAATCATCAACGGAGATCTTACGATAAACCGGGGTATGCTCAGAATCGGAAGAAACAACTTTGGTGGTGCAGCAAGAACAGTCAGGATTTATGGCAACACGCTTGTTAACGCAAACGGGCAAATCCAGGTTGGTACAAGAAACTACCGGCATCAGATATACATGACGGGCGATCTGACCAATTATGGCACAGTAGGTTTTACAAGCATGTCTGCACCTGATTATGATTCTGATCCGACTGAAGGTTGTTCTGATGTTTATTTTAACAACAATAATGCTGATCAAAATATTTTGTGTTATGGTACCACTGTCTTTTATCGTATTGTCATATCCAAAGGTTCAGATCAGACTTTTGTTCTAAACATAGATGCTGATGCACCAAACCGGTTTTACCTTTATGGCAGAAACAACACGCAAAGTAGTCCTCCCTCACCGGGCCCGCCAAACATTCCAAACAACAATGCATTGGGATTGCTCTCCGGTACGGTCAGGCTTGGCACCAACATTTCATTGCCCTGTTTATCATACAATGCGGTTTATAATATTGATGAAGATGCTCAATTATGGATTGATGATGGAAGTGTAACTTTTACCACAACAACCAACTACAGTTCTATTGTTGTATACGGAAAGCTCAGAACCACCGGGAATGCAGTATTGAATGCCAATGGCAGCCAGGGCATTATACTGCGTGAATTCAGTAATTTCATCATTGAAAGCGGAGCAGTTACGACTCCGTGTCTGCGTACATCTGCTATTGCAGGAGTACACAGGGGTGCGTTCTATATGTTGGGAGGGTCACTGACCATTACAGGAAACAATGCAAATGTAAACGGGCTTCAGGCTTTAAAAGCATATGCCAGCATGACCATCCCTTATCCCGAGAATGTATTTTTCATGAGCGGTGGCACCATTAATATTACCGGGTCAACAACATACTAGGCCATGAATCCACCCCCGGGAGGATCCGGTACTTATTTCAGCCTGTTGATCGGTGCAGATGCAAAAAATGTTAAGCTCACCGGGGGAACCATAAATATAACTGTGCCAACGAACAGAAATGCCTATATTAATTCGACTGCTCCATTATGGAATTTAAATATTACAAGCACCTCTGATACTTACAGTGCTCAGATCATGGATTATGGCGGATACGGGTCACCATCTCTGCCTGTCATTCCTGCACAGCCATTGATTGTATTAAACGATCTTAATATCCAGAACAATGCTGTTTTTATCACCAATAACAATGATGTCACGGTAGCCCATGATTTTATTGTCGGTGCATCCGGAGCCTATACCCCCGGAACCAATACTACAGCCTTCAATGGCAGTGGATCACAATTGTTTGATATGCAAGGTGCCGTTAACGGTAACCTTAACAACCTTGTACTGGAGAATACGTCCAGCTTAACCATAAACAATAATAATCCGGCCAATCCGGTCATCATTAATGCAGATCTACAGATTGACGACAGTTGTACCTTTATTGACAATGGACGCATAGTACAGGTACTGGGTGATATCACCAACTCGGGAACACATTTTAAACCTGTAAGCGGTGCAGGCAGTATTCAGTTAACAGCGACAACAGACCAGAACATTTTTGGCAACGGAACTGGAACTTTTAACAATCTGACACTGAACAAGACAGCCGGTTCGGTTACCTTGCATACCGATGCTGTTATTACGGGAAATCTCAGGCTTGCCAATGCAGCTGCCCGGCTAAATATCGGTTTGCATATATTGTCATTGTCAGCCGACGCTGATATTTTTGATGATCTTACAGGCACCGGCAAGAATTTCAGTGCATCACGGATGATTGTAACTTCCGGACTGGTATCCGACGGTGGTATCAGAATATCTTATTCCGGTACTGATGCATACCTGTTTCCTGTTGGATTCTATAATTCGGCAAATGCCACCTATTATTATTTGCCTGCTTCCATTCAATACAGTGCTGCACCATCTGCCTATGGATCAGTCACAACGCGTCCTGTAAATGCAAGACATCCGTTATCACAAAATACCAATTCACTGGCCTGTTACTGGAATACGCAAAGCAATGGCTTTACAGGTGTGCCTGCCGGTTCTGTCATCCATAACTATTTTTATGATGACAATTTTGTAAGTGGCACAGAGAGCAATTATATT
This sequence comes from Bacteroidales bacterium, assembly GCA_016934055.1. Classification (GTDB taxonomy): domain Bacteria; phylum Bacteroidota; class Bacteroidia; order Bacteroidales; family UBA10428; genus UBA5072. The sequence goes on from JAFGTR010000144.1 coordinate 52,168, forward strand.
CCGGCTGTTTACAGAAATAATGACGGCCTTCTCTGGACAGTAATAAACGATCCTCTGCGGGTTAATGACGGCACAAACATCGTAACGTATGACACAGCCTATAAAGCTGATGGCGAATATACAGCAGGTGAGCTGACAGCATTCAGTGCAATACCCATACGATACAGTACCGGTATTAACGGGGACTGGGATAATACAGCCACATGGTCATCAACCGGAGTTGGTGGTCCGGGAGGAGCCAGCGTTCCCGACGGCAACACCATCGTAATCATTGGTGATGAAACACATCATCATACTGTCACAATAAATCAAAACAACCGTGTCTGCGGAAGCCTTACAATTAATGATGGCTCTACCCTGGACCTGAGGGATAACACCGGTCATAACTTTGAAGCTCTGCCCGAAAAAGATATATCAGGTACGGGTACATTGCGTATTGCCAGCAATAATTACTTCCCGCGAGGTGATTTTGGTGATTTTATCGGGGAAACAGGAGGAACAGTTGAATATTATACCATCACGCCTGCACCGGGTAGCATTTCGATTCCTGAAATTTCTGATGGCACCGGTTTAGTGCTGGATCATTACTATAATTTGAAAATAAGCTCTGTAACAGGAACAACCATAACATTGCCCAACAGCGACCTTACCATATATAACGATTTATCGGTCAACGATGCCGGACAGGTATTGACCAATACTGCAGCAAACCATCTCATTACTGTAAACAATGATTTTAATGTATTTACCGGTACTTTTGAAGTTCGAAACAACCAGGCACAAACCATTAAAGTATTTGGAGACCTTAATGTTACCGGCAACTTTAGTGTGCAGAACAGTGCTGCCGTTGACCATGTGCTCGAGTTATTCGGCAGCCTTATCGGAAATGGCGTATTTGATGTCAATAATGGAACCGGACTTGTTCATACTTTCTTCAAAGGCTTTAATAACGCGGTAATCACAGGTACACCAAAAGATTTTTATTCTCTTGAGGTAGATAAAGGTACTTCTCAAACTCCCGTACTGGATGTTTCTGCAACGATCACAACCAGTTTTGATCCGCGGTTAACCCTGAAGAACGGGACCTTCCGTCTTTCATCCGGCACATTTAATGTCACTACAGCTGCTGCTTTTACAATTCCTGAAACCGGTTGCCTGTCAGCAAACGGAGGAACTCTTAACGTCATCACAAGTGATAATAACAATAATCTCAACCTGGTCGGAAAACTGGAGATATTAAGCGGAACTGTCAATGTTGGAAACACATCCAACAACAACCGTAATGATATTGAGTATTCAGCCGGAGGCCAACCCGAAATAGTATTACAGAACGGCACTTTAAATATAAAAGGCCAGATTAAAAGAAACTCCGGCACTACACAGGGTTCATTGCGTTATACCCAGACAGGGGGCAATGTTCATATATATGGAAAAAATTTTGATGTTGACCGTGCCAAATTTGAAATCTGCAATTCCAATAGTTCTTTTACATTCAGTAATGGCAATATCTATATCTACCGGGGTGGCGGATCTGCTTTCGGAGATGTATACTTAAGACCAAATTCAGATCATGTTACCGGTGGCTCCCTTATACTGGCTCCCGGGTCTGACATCGGGGCCCAGACCTATAACCTTGATGCCACATGTAATCTTCATCACCTGAATGTTGCAGGATTCAGTGGTGCCAGTCCAGCCACAGCCCGTCTCACGGTCAATCCCCTGGACCTTTCAGGCAATCTGACCATTGCTGCCAACAGTACATTCAACTGTAATGACAAAAATGTAAACATTGCAGGCGACTATACGAACAACGGAACCTATTCTGCAGGAACAAACACTACAACTTTTAACGGTGGTAATGTCCAAACAGCAACTTTTGGCGTTAACACCACTTTTAACAATGTTATCATCGAAAAGACGACCGGTTCGGTCATTACCTTTACAAGCCCCGGAGCTTTTAATCCGACTATTACTGATTCTCTGGTTATTAACAGCGGCACATTGGAAAATGCGGGAACGCTGAACATCATCTCGCTGGGAAATATCATTAATAATGGCGTACACAATTCCACAGGATCAGGTAATCTTACACTATCAGGAACAACTAACCAGATTATCTCCGGTAATGGTAGCGGTGAGTTTGGAAATGTTTCCCTGGCGAACGGAGCTGCAAACGGAGCTACCCTTGCAGCCAACATAGCAATCAATGGCATACTTACACTAAACACAGGTTACCTGTATGTCAATGACTACCTGCTAACACTTGGTGCATCGGCATCTATCGCAGGCAGTCCGGGCCTTCCTGCCAGCAATAACTGGATCATCACCAATGGCGTTTTGAGTGATGCCGGTGTCAAAAAAGTATTTCCGGCCGCTTCACCAACGGCATTTACCTTTCCTGTTGGTGTAGCCGGCAAATACACCCCTGTTGACTATAATGTAACATACGCGGCAGCTTCTCCCGGCAGTATTACTGTGAGACCTGTTAACATAAAAATACCCTCACTCACCAACACATTCGATGATGAACTTCAGTATTACTGGTATGTTACCAGCACACCTTTTGGCGGTTTGACATCAATAACTCATGTATATCATTATCTCGACGGAGATGTTACAGGCACCGAAACCAATTATGTAGGAGGAAGATATTATAATCTGAACTGGACCAATCTCGGGGCAGGTGTGATGAATACCACCGTAAATACTATAACCATCAGCAGCAACTATATTGATGGTGAATATACCTGCGGTGATCCCGGCAACTTCCTGAATAAACCTGTATATTACAGTTATGACCTTGCCCCCAACATAACAAGTACCGGAGCTGACTGGAACACTGCAGGAAGCTGGGCTACGGGAGGTCATAATGGCACCGTTGCTGCCACACCACCCGATGGCAATCCTATCATTATAAAATCAGGCCATAGAATAAATATTGAAGATAATGACAGGATTGTATATTCGGTAGAGAATTATGGAATTCTTGATGCAGATACGACAACAGGTCACAATCTGGGGCATGTTAGTGGTGACGGGCGAATAATCATAAGCAACACAACCGCAGGACAGTTTGTTTTTCCGGGAGGTGATTTTTCGGAATTTATGAATACCACAAACAGCACTGTTGAATACAACGGATCAAACGGAATATTGTCATCCAGCATTTCTTCAACTTACAAAACATACCAGAACCTTGAATTCACCGGGCCTATTTCCAAAAATCTGTCCAACGTTGACCTGCTGATAAAAGGCCATCTGTTAATAACCGGAAGTCAGGTTAATAACGCTATCTATAACAGAAATATCACCCTGTGGGGCGACTGGGAAGATAACATTGCCAATGGTTATGCCCCGGGTAAGGGAATGGTATCCTTTGAAGGTAGTGCATTACAAACATTAATAACCCCCAATCCGGAATATTTTTATAATTTCAGAATTAACAACGCTGCCGGTGTAACTTTAAACGGTACAGCCGAAATTGCAAACCGGCTTTATCTTACCAGCGGCAACATCAATACAACTTCAGCAAATTTGCTGACTATAACAAAGGTCACTTCTTCAGCCGTAACAGGCGGCAGTGATGCTTCCTTTGTAGACGGACCTCTTGCAAAACAAATTCTGAGCGGACAATCATTTGATTTTCCTGTGGGCAATTACAATGCTGCATCAGGAAAACCAGCACGATATGGAAATGTATATTTATCGAATGTAAGTGCAACCAACCTCTGGATAGCCCAATATATCAACGATAATCCTGACGGAAGCTACAGCAGGTCCAACCTCCTTTCTCCACTCACATCGGTAAGTGACAATGAATATTGGATAATTACCCGGCCAGGTTCCAACACGGCCAACATCCGACTACGCTGGGATGAAGCAAGCGGAATTGCTTCAGTGAATGCCATGCGGGTCACTGAATGGGTTACTCCTGCAAATCAATGGGAAGAAAAAGGCGGTGTCGTTTCCGGCTCAATGAGCTCAGGCACTGTTTCAACCAGTACTCCGGTTACCACTCCCAGTTATGTTTTCACACTTGGAGTCAGTGGGGTAACTGCACATATAACCAACGTTACACCAACTGCAATCTGCAACAACGGAGAAATCATTACTGTCACTGTAGAACTAACAGGAACACCAAACTGGACAATTGGCTATAATGCAGGAAGTAACAGCTTTTCTCAATCCGGTATAGGAAGCTCAACTTTCAACATACAACTGACCGGTGCTGACTTTGGCGGTCCCGGTTCTTATGATATTCAACTGACCTCAGTATCAGATATTTCAGGAAATGGCGTTGTCGATCCGACCACTTACCCGATCACAGTATTGGACACCTATATTCCTGACATCCAAGGAACTTTCACTGTTGGTTCAGGTGAGGTAAGAAATTATTACACCACCGACAACAGTGGCAGTGGAAGCACATATGCCTGGAACTGGCAGGGGGCAAACGGGGGGACAATTGCCACTCCCGATGCTGCTTCAACAGATATTACCATGGCAACAGCTGCAACATACCAGCTTCAGGTTACTGAAACCTCACCAAACGGATGTGTGGCTGCCGACATTCAATCGATTACCGTATTGGATACGCCCTCTCCACAGATTACTCCTGATGATGATCCCAATGTATGTTTAAACGAAACAATCACATATTCCACACCCGATATTTCAGGTCACACATACACATGGACCGTTGTGGGTGGTGTCCCGGCCACAGGAACGGGCAATTCTATTGATATAACCTGGAATGCAACAGGAAATGGTTCGGTTACAGTTGTTGAAGCCAACGGACCGCTTACCGGATCTGATGTTGTAAATGTTGTCGTTGACCCACAACCCAATACAGCACTGAGTGTTAATGCTCCCGTCTCTGTCTGCTATAATACGATTGCAACCATTACCGTTGTGAGTTCAGAAACAGGTTTCAACTATCAATTGCGCTCTGGCGGAACCAATATCGGAAGCCCGTTAGCCGGAACAGGCGGGAATATCAACCTGCCTTCAGAGTCCCTGACCTCAACGACTGCATTTAATGTGTTGGCTTACAATAACGGATGTAGTTTTCAACTTATACAAACACCAACTGTTGATGTCAATCCTGAATTTGATGCAGGAGCTATTACCGGTGAGACAAGTGCAATACAATGCAGTAATTATGACCCGCTAACCATGACCGCTAACCCGACCGGCGGCTCTGGTACATATAACTACCAGTGGCAGTCGAGCCCAGATGGTTCTGCTTGGTCTGACATTTCAGGTCAAACGGCTGTAACGTTTAACCCACCTGCCATTACAGCCACAACACATTACCGTGTGATGGTCGATCCGGCAGGCTCTCCCGATTGCGGTGGACCCACGGCAAGTACCAATACCATTGTGTTAACTATTCTCCCGGAATTCAACCCGGGTGATATTACAGGCGAAACAAATGCATCCTATTGTACCAACTACAATCCGGCAACCATGACTGCTAACCCGACTGGCGGCTCTGGCACATATAACTGCCAGTGGCAGTCGAGCCCAGATGGTTCTTCATGGTCTGACATCGCCGGTGCGACATCTGTAACTTATGATCCACCTGCTATCACAGCTACATCATATTACCGTGTGATGGTCGACCCTTCAGGTTCACCCGATTGCGGCAGTGCCACAGCCAGCACCAACACCATCGTGCTGACCATACTGCCTGTGTTTGATCCCGGCGCCATCACCGGCGAGACCAGTGCAACACAATGCACTAACTACAATCC
>JAFGTR010000145.1 GCA_016934055.1 Bacteroidales bacterium
ACAGAGACATTGCACAAGCATTTACACAAAAAAAATACCGTTTCAGAAAATATTAAATTATTATTCGAAGATAAGTGTTTACAAAGATATTCATTATAAATGCCTGTACAAACTATAAAATCGTTTTGTTGATGATGTGCATCACCGGGTTATTTGATGATTATCAGCATATAAATTCTTAAATTTCTTTAACAAAAATGTAGATTTGTTTAAGTGTCAATTTTAATGAGCAGCATCCAAATTTATATTGCCAAATCATATTTTAATACATACTAATATTTAATACAATGAAAGGCTTAAATTTTATTAAAATCGGAACACGGCTAACCATTGCTTTCCTGGTTATTATTGCGTTGCTGTTATTGAATAACGTTTTTATGTATTTCAATATTCAAAAAATGCAGCAAAACGTAAGATCAATTTATAATGTACGTTTGCTGAGCATTGATTATCTGATTGAATCTGACAGGGATGCTTATCAATCGAGTATTGCCCTGAGTTATTTATTAAATCCGCGTGTGAACGGTAACAATGACATGATGAAAGGGATCAGGGATGATATTAGTGAAAATCTGCTGCAGGTCAATGATCGTTTTAAACAATTTGAAAAGATATTTCTTGAGACCGGGGCAGAAAGAAACGAATATTTTGATATTTTCGATGAGAATTATTCCATTGTAACACGTTTAACAGAAGCTATTATTGACACGCTTGAAAAGGGAAATCAGGATATTGCTGCGGGGATATACTTCGAAGAATATTCGAAACATTTTGAAATCATGCGTGATGCCATGGATCAGCTTACAAATATCAGCCTGGCGGATGCTGAAAAGGAATTCCAAAACAGCGAAGCATCTGGACGATCAATTATTCTTAATAATGCTATTATTATGTTTGTTATTCTTATATGTCTGATCTTAACCGGCATAATACTCACAAGAAGTATTGTAAGACCTCTGCACAAGACTGTTGATATTGCCAACCGTATTGCAACAGGCGATTTAACAATGATGATAAATGATGAAGGTCAGGATGAAACAAGCCAGTTGTTAAAGGCTATAAAAAATATGGTTGAGAAAATTAAAGCTATCGTTGTTGGCATTGTCGAAAGCTCAGAACATATTGTTCAGGCCAGCAGTCAGTTAAATGCTGTTTCCATCCAGGTTTCACAGGGGGCTTCCGAACAGGCTTCCACGGTCGAAGAGGTCTCTTCCTCTATGGAAGAAATGCTGGCCAATATTCAGCAGAATTCTGAAAATGCCACAGAAACGGAGAAGATTGCGTTATTCTCAGTGGAAGGTGTTAAAAAGGGCAATGATTCAGCATCCAATTCCTCACAGGTCATACGCAAGATATCAAAGGAAATCGAGATCATTAATGAAATAGCTTTTCAGACCAATATTCTTGCTCTTAATGCAGCCGTTGAGGCTGCCAGGGCAGGGGATCACGGGAAAGGATTTGCCGTGGTTGCCGCTGAGGTCCGGAAGCTTGCTGAAAGAAGCAAAGGTGCTGCAGAGGAGATCATAAAGGTTTCAAAAGAAGGAGTCGCAGTTGCTGAGAAAGCAGGGCAACAACTTGTGGAAATCGCGCCTGAAATTGAAAAAACCGCCAAACTGGTTCAGGAAATAGCCGCAGCCAGCGGTGAGCAAAATATAGGCGTGGGGCAGATCAACAATGCCATTCAACAACTTAACCAGGTTACCCAACAGAACGCTTCTATTTCAGAGGAAATGGCCAGCAGTTCAGAGGAACTCTCAGCTCAGGCTGAACAATTGAAACAGATGGTCAGGTTTTTCTCAGTAGGCGATTTAAGCCAAAAAAATCACACAACCAGGATTCCGCCATCCCAGAAGAAAAAAGAGCCTGTTGCTGAAAAATCAGGATATAAATCTGGCATCATTAAGGTTGTTGATGAAAAGGACAAAGACTTTGAAAAGATATTTTAGGAAACATTATAATTGAACAGATGAAAAAAAACAGTTGTTTTTTAATATGCATTTGTGCCTTAATGCCTTTATCATCTCAGGCACAATTTAAACTCAGTGCCGAGATACGTCCTCGAATTGAATACAGGAACGGGTATAAAACCTTCCGGACCGATTCTTCCAATCCGGCATTTGTCGCCAGTCAGAGAACCAGGCTTACGTTTGATTATAATACTGAAAAAATCCGTTCTTCCGTATCTCTTCAGGATGCGAGGATATGGGGTGAAACACCTGCCAAGGCAGATGCCCCCTCAATTCATATTTACCAGGCCTGGATTGAGCCTAAAGTTGCAGATAATCTCTGGATAAGGGCCGGCAGGCAGATGCTGAGATACGATAACGAGAAATTGCTGGGAAGAAGCAACTGGGGCGATGTCAGCCTTTCTCATGACGCTGCTGTGGTCAGGTTTGAACCCGATATTGCTAAAATTCACCTTGGAGGGGCATACAATAATGATAAGAGCAAAAACTTTGAATCAGAATACACAATAGACTTTTATAAGACTTTAGCCTTTTTGTGGATTTCAAAAGAAATAGGGCCCGGTATTACGGGTTCATTGATAGCATTAGCTGACGGCCATCAGAAAGAAGGTTCGGATACAAGAGTGTTTCAAAGATATACTTATGGTTTGTACCTCGTATCCGCTTTTGATTCAAGCCTGTTTAACTTCAAAGCTTCTTTTTATAAGCAGAACGGTAAAAATCAGACAGGAACAAAAATTAATGCATTTAATGCTGAAGCTTCACTTTTATTTCATCCGGTAAAAAGCATTGATTTTATTGCGGCTGTAGATTATTACTCTGGCAATGACCTTCTCGACACCCTGGATCAAACCGAGAATGCTTTTGGCTCTGTATACAATACAGCCCATTCAGTACTTGGTTATATGGATTATTTCACATCAATGCCAAATCATACAAAGGGCGCAGGCCTGATTGATTTTTATCTCAGGATGAATACATATCTGCCGCGAAAAATCTCCCTTGAGACAACATTGCATTATTTCATGTTGTCAAATAAATTGCCCGATCCGGCCTATTCAACATTACAGGCTGCCGATAAATACCTGGGAACTGAAATAGACCTTTTGTTCAAGTGGCAGGTTACCAAGGATATCAATCTTACAGCCGGCTATTGTACCATGTTTGGTTCAAAGACGCTTGAAATACTGAAAGGCGGTGCCCATGAAAAATATGCCGACTGGGCTTTCATAATGCTTACCTTTAAACCGGTATTGTTTTCGAAATAATTTCAGTTTCTGAAAATCTGAGTCGACAAAACAAATTAAGCATCTTTAGATTTTAAACCTTTGTGCTTTCTCATTGAAATATGTAATCGGAACAAACGGGAATGATCTTTTTACATTTTTATAACAAAACCTTTTGATTTACGTATTATAAGCTAATAATTGTAAATATTAATGGACATGAGAAAGATTGCAGAAAGGTATTTTTTAACGATTATGGTCATTCTTACTCTTTTTACAGCGGGTTGTGAAAAAGATAAAAAGGATGCTCCCCAATTACCTCCTGAATCAGCATTTTTGATTGACTTCAGCGATTTTCAGGATAACAGTAAGTCAACCCAAACCTATACGAACTGGACTGCAGCAGCAGTAACGGTGGGTGTCTGGAATACAGTTCTTACGGTAACACTTGCTGTACCGGTAGCTGCTTATATTGAGGCTTTAAAGCATGAACCGGTGCGGGTTGATAATGACTCATGGAAATGGTCATATACGGTAACCGTGAACGCGATACAATATACGGCTGATTTGTTTGCCGATGTTTCAGGCTCCAATGTCGCCTGGGAAATGTATATCTCCCAGCAGGGAGGGTTCAGCAACTTTCTGTGGTTTAAAGGCAACAGCAATATATTAAGAACAAAAGGTGACTGGACACTTTATCAGGGACCTCTTACCAATGCTGAATTCCTGAGCATTGACTGGAACCATGACTGGGAAAAGAATACCGCGGATATTAAATATACCAATATATTGTCGGGCACGGATGGCATGGGTGATTATATCCACTATGGTATTACGGAAGATCTTGTTTATGATGCTTTTTATGATATCTATGACAATAGTGCAGATAATCTGTTAAAAATAAATTATAATACAGAAACACGGGAAGGAAGTATTTATTATAACGACCTTTGGCATTGCTGGGACAATAACCTGGTTGATATTGACTGTGCTGCACGGTAAATTTGTTGTAACACTAAAATATAGAGAGGCGCAAAATTTTGCGCCTTTTTTATTTGTGAGACTCAAATTTCAGGAGTTTGCGAACTGAAATTTGTAAGTCGAACAATCCCGACGAAGTCGGAGGGTATAATACCCCGCAGCTCTGCTGCGGAATTAGTTTCCAAAG
>JAFGTR010000146.1 GCA_016934055.1 Bacteroidales bacterium
TGCGGCTGGTGGGAATACGATGCAATGGTTACCTATTCATGGATTAAAAGGGTTTCCAATGTTTTGTGTGATAACGGAACCTGTTGTTGTTACAAATGGGTTATCGTTAATACAACAGGCCATACAGCCGGGTACAATGTTATTAAAGCCGCTGATTTCCTGCCCCACAGGAACTGGAACGGCATATAACGAAAATTCGGTATTGCAAGGAATAATATCAGGCAAATAAAATGACCGAACATCTGAAAAACTCTCCCCTCTTAAGGTTTTGGCCGTCGCTCAGGCAGGGAAGCCGGGGAGAGGCGTTTCTCGATACGCTGATCGGGTATGTAACTCCCGATTTTCAATGACAACGATAAAAAAGCTTATAAATCCATGTTCGTTGTGGCAACGGATTCAGACAAATGCAGGTGATGAGTGAATATTGAGAAGCATTCGCATGTCGTCGTTGTGAATACCCGAAGGGTAAAGGTTCCCTGCTTTTAATAAAGCGATCTGTATCAGAGATTACAACTATTACTAATAATGATCAACAATGAAACCAAACAAAATCTTCTGTAAATGGACAGCCGTTAGTCTGTTTTTGATTTTTATCCTGATTCCCGGAATTCATGGACAAATTCTTAAGAAGAATAGTACCTTGCACAACCATGACGAATGGTGCAGCGGAGCATCTGGAAACAGGTTTGGCGATAAGGTTGAAATGGGCGATTTGAACGATGATGGTTTTGATGATATTATCGTTTATGCATCTAAAACAAAAATAATAAGCATCTATTTTGCTTCTTATGACGGCTCTGTATCCCTGAAATCTGAGATAGACTATTTTCACTACGTTACCTCAATGGCTGTTGAGGATTTTAATGGTGACGGGTATAAAGATTTAATAGGAGGAAGCAATAGTGAAGTGGTCATTTTTTTTGGCGGGCCGGATAAAGATGCATTTGGAGAGTCATATCATATCATTACAGTAAGTCAGATCAGATCCAATATCGATGTGGCAGCCGCCGGGGATTTCAATAAAGATGGAATAAATGATGTAATAGCAGATGTGCTGGCTGAAAGCAAAACCCTGGTAGTATATGGATTTTCAACTGTCCTGGGGATTCCGGAAAAAACGCCGCAGGTAGTTGCACAATTTGAATATATCAGGGCAAAAGGCAACATTGGTGATATAAATGGTGATGGATACAATGATATAATCTATCAAACTGTAAAAAATCTGAATGAACCTCAGGAAGTGATAATCGCCCTGGGACCGGCAAATGATACAGGACATCCCGATTGGGTAGTTACCGGCGATGATGCAGGTTCGTCTTATCTTTTCGGTTATTCATGCAGATCGGCAGGGGATATCAATGGAGATGGTTATACTGATATTGTAATAGGTGATGGATTGTATAATCCCACCCCCGAAAACACGACACATCTGGGCAATTGGGGCAGGGTATACATCTGGTTTGGAGGTCCGGTTTCAGTAAACAATCCAACCGGTTTTGGTGAGAACCCGACGCTGGCTGATGCAGATTTTAAGGTTTCAGGAACTGCAATATCAGGCAGTTTTGGCAGTGCAATGGCCTCGGGAGATATAAATGGAGATAATTTTGGAGATATTGTAATCGGTGATCCCCGATCTGCATCCTCCTGCTATGATGATAATTCGGGAACGTATAAACAGGTGGAAACTGGTTCTGCAATTTTATATCTTTCAGCATTAGGCCCACCGGATAGTGATAATGACGGATATAATAACTCCATTGACAATTGTCCCTATAATTATAATCCCGGACAGGAAAATGAGGACGGTGATATGTTTGGTGATGTATGCGATAATTGTAAATCGGTTAAGAATGATCAGCAGGAAGATAGCGACGGGGATGGCGCAGGAGATGCATGCGATGTGTGTACCCGCGATGCACAAAATGATACCGACGGAGATGGTTATTGCAGCGGAACCGGTTATATATCGCCAAAAATTGGAGATAAGGATAATTGTCCTAATGTTGCTAATCCTTCGCAAAAAGATACAGACAATGACGGAATTGGAGACATCTGCGATGATGATGATGATAACGATGGTATTTTGGATGCAAGTGATAATTGTCCGTTGGCCGGCAATTTTTCCCAAATGGACTGGAATTCAAATGGAATCGGAGACGCTTGTGATGATAGCGATGGAGACGGCATAACAGATGAAAAGGATGTTTGCCGTCAGCTGTCAAATCCTGAACAAATTGATACGGATAATGATGGAATAGGAGATGCATGCGATAATTGTCCCCAAACCGCAAATGGACCAAAAGTTGGTACCTGTGAAAAGGGTGGATTGAGTTGTGTGAATAATGGGGCATGCGGACATATGGAGTGTATTAAGACTCAGATAGACACTGATGGAGACGAACTGGGTGATGCCTGCGATACAGATGATGATAATGATGGTATACCCGATGCTACGGACAACTGCAGAACATTTGCCAATCCAAATCAGGAGGATGCAGATGGCGATGGAATCGGTGATACGTGCAATGCGTCAATAGACAGAGACAACGATGATTGGGCCGACAATCTGGACAATTGTCCGGATAAACCAAATGCCGATCAAAAAGATAACAACCATAATGGAATTGGTGATGCATGTGAACATGATCTGAAGTGCATCAGAGTGGAAGTTAGTCAGGCCATTCAGGATGAGAATAATAGCATGCCATTGATTTATGGAAAAGATACATGGATTAGACTTTACTTTGATGTAGGCGAAGCACAGGATACTTTGTGGCCTGTAAGTGGAATGATAAAATTTGAATATGAAGACAAAGCTCCAATGATGATTTTTGAGAATGGCATTCTCAAGAATACATATATTTTGAATTCTGAAAATAGTATTGCTGCCGTACCAAGATCTGTATTTGATCCTGCAATCAGGAATCATACACTTAATTTTAAAATACCCGGTACCTGGATATTTCATTCCAATCCCTATTTAACTTTTATTGTATTCTATAATGACAGAGATATTTCTAACAATGCTCCGCCACGTATCAAGCTCGAATTTAAGTATACTAAAATTAAGGTAAAGTTTTTGCCCATAGAGGTACAAAATTATACAGCTGACGGAATAATAAAATGTGTTCCTTCAAGAGCTGATTTTGAAAAATGCTTGAAATATGTTAAAAAGGTATTCCCAATTTCAAAGATTGATGTTAAAAATGGGCCAAAGATACCGTATTATTTAGATCCTACCTGTTTTGGCGATCATATTGGCTACCACCTGTTGGCAATGATTTGGGATATTGATTTAGGATGCTTTGATGATGATGAAGAAAGAAAATATATGGGTCTGATTTGTCCCAATGATATTATTAAAGGTTCATGCATTTTAAGAGGCCAGGCAGGAACTGCATCTTTTAATAACGATAATGCATGGGCTATGATAAATGATGAACCTCCATGGGGTACAACTGTTGCGCACGAATTTGGCCATAATTTTGGACTGAAACATGTCTATAATTCTAGTGTACCCGATATAGAAGATGTTGATAACAATTATCCCAGATACAAAGATATTAATGGTTATTTCTTCGGGCAACGATCAAGCATTGGAAAATATGGAATTGATGAGGATACAATTTATAGCCCGTATATTTTTAATGATATTATGACTTATCAGGATCCATTTTGGATTTCACCTTACCATTATAAAAAACTCTATGAAGGTTTCAATTATTTCTGGCCTCAAAATAACATTTCGTATAATCCTGTTAAGAGTAATTCTGAATCTTATCCTGAGAAGCCTATATCTTATCAGCAAACTACAAATCAAAAATATTTATTGATAAAGGGAATTCTCTATAATTCAGATTCTTTGATTTTAGATCCTGTAAGAAAAATGGAGAATTTACCTGCTGATTATCTCCTCCAAGGTAATTCCATTTATACAGTTGAATTAAAAAATAAATCAGGAAATACCATTACCCAAAAGATATGTCATTTGGTGACGGTTAATGATATTACTGAAATAAATTTTTTAATCGCGGCTTTCCCTGATTATCAGGATTTATATGAGATTATGATAAGAAAAGATGGATTATTAATTAAAGATATTATGGTGAGCAAAAATATTCCTCATATTAATATTATTACTCCCAACGGCGGTGAAATAATTGAAAATGAGGTTAAAGTTGAATGGACTTCAGAGGATTCTGATAACGATAATCTTACTTATGACATTTACCTTAGCGAGGAGGGAGATAATAATTGGTCTGCAGTTGCTTTGGGAATAAAGGATACAACCTTTATTTTAGACTGTAATTACCTTCCCGGTACAAATAACGCGCTTTTAAAAGTTATTGCAAACGATGGGATTAATACAGGTGAAGACGTTGCTGACAATTCATTTTCGATCACAAAAAAAATCCCGGAGATTCTAATATTATCACCCGATAATAACTCAACCTATTTTAAAAACAAAAGAATCATTTTTGAAGGAAATGCATATGATATGGAAGATGGAAATCTTCCCGACAGCTTGTATGAATGGTATTCAGATATAAGCGGATTCCTGGCAAAGGGTTATATGATATCTATGGATAGTCTGACAGCAGGCAAACATAAAATTACTTTAAAAGCGCATGATAGTGACGGAAATTTAAATGAAGCATCGATTCAGATTACTGTTATGGATATGATTGACACTGATGGTGATGGTATTGGAGACAATGAAGACGAGAATCCTTATGTGGCAGATGCAACCAATAATAAAACTTGCGTCACTGTACCAGATATGGATAAGTCCAATATCTTATTAAACGGTAATTTTGGAGGATGTGATCTTTTGCCCTGGTGGAAATTTATTTCATCGGAGTATGGAGCTGATGCAAATATTCGCATTGACTCAGGTACCTGTATTATTTCGGATATTACTTTGTCAAGCAGTCCTCAACCCTGGCATGTTCAGATTATTCAAACCCTGTCTCCCCAACAATTGTCAAAATTGATTCCGGGTTATACCTACAATTTATCTTTCAGAGCATATTCCCCTTCAGCTGACAGAAAATGTAAAGTTTATATCGGGCTTGACAATGATCCTTGGTCAGCATTAATTGACGAATTTATTGATATAAAAAGTGTTCCGGGTAACCACAGCTTTGATTTTGTTTATTCTTTAGATTATACAACTTTAAGAGTTGCATTGGAATTTGGAACAGATACTACACCAGTAGTAATTGATAATGTTAAACTTGTTAAGGTTTTTTCTGACATGGACAGTGATGGAATAGAAGACCAGCTTGATAATTGTCCTGTAACTGCAAATTTTGATCAGACAGATACAGATAAAGATGGTATTGGTGACGCCTGTGATAACAATCAAATTAATCTGATCCTAAATCCTGGTACTGAAAGAGTATTTGTCTATCCAAATCCTGCCAATGAGAAACTTTTTATTAAGGCAAAAAGCGGATCAATTGTAAAGCTGATGAACATAGTGGGAATGATAATTCAAATGGAAACAATGAAAAATAGTCTGACCATAATGGACATTGGTAATGTAACGGAAGGTCTGTATATTATACAGGTGCAAAGGGGAGACCTTGTGTCTAATCATAAGATTATTATCTATTGAGTTACAATAAAAACATCAGGTCAATTGAAAATAGAATTATTTGCCATGAGAAAATAGAGATTATCATAACTCTAAATACAGATTACTAAATCATTAACCAGACCTCAAGATTATGAAAACACCAAAGATATTATTCCAGTTATCCTTAGTTATTTGTATAATTTTCCTGGTTATCAATTGCAACCGGCAGAAGCCTCTTAAAACAGTCACTGTTCCATTTAAGGCAGATTGTACAGGGGAGTATATATATTTTGGCCCTGACACTTTACCTGAGCCAAAATGCACCGGTTCATTATCGTTGTGGCGAGCGGTTGTTGATGCCAAAGGAACCGGCGAGCCTATGGGCAATTTTACTGTACATTTTGATTTTTGCGGTGACAGCCTGAGCAATTATGGAAATCTTTACGCGCATATCATAGATGAAAAAAGAGACACGCTGTTTTTAAACAGCTCCGGCCGGGTTCTTGATGGCAGGCTGGATGAGCATCCTGCTTTCGTTACCTCATATTGGCGCGATACAATCAGGTTTGCGGGAGGGACCGGCAGGTACAAAGGTGCCACAGGCATTGCCGTTACTGATGATTATAATAGTTCTGAGGATCCGAATTCACATCATCACTGGACCGGAACCATTGCGCTTGTGAAAGGGAGGAAATAAGACATTTGTTTCCCGCAGATTGCGCTGATAATCGCAGATAATTTATTATTCATTATTCTTCTGCTTTAATCTGCGGGAACCTTTGCTCAAATCACTATTCTCCTTTGCGCTTCAGCGTCATTGTATGTTTCCATCCTGTAGACAGGAAAAAAATGGGATTGACGAATATGAACATCGAACAAGCCTGCCTGACGGCTGTCAGGGATCACGTGTGTATAGGGCAACATCCGCATACCTATATTCCGATCCCAGCGGGATCGTATATTTATAGCACAACAACGGTATATCACAATCCGACCCCGGATGGGGTCGTATGTCGTTCCTGCACCATCCGCACCTCTCATGCGACCCCTAACGGGGGCGATATTCTCCCATTTGTATTTTTCTATAAACACGCAAACCATCCGGGTATGAATATGCACCACATCGGCATCTTCCGTGGGATATACGATCCAAAATAAGGAATTCAAGCATCCTGATCCCCGGCATTGCATACATGCATTTTGATTCCGGAAGCATGCCTGTTGTCAGACAGGCGCCAAAAATCAGACTGCACACTCAATAACTTCGTTATTTTCCATTCAGCGTTCCCCCGAGGTTTCGGGGCAGGCTTTGTTCGTAATTCATATTATATTAACATTCATTTAGTTAACGATGAACGTTATTGTAAGAACTCCTTCTTCCCCGAGAACCTCTTTTGCGAAGATCCTCACTTCTTCAGCAGCTCTTTCACCGCATCCTTATGCACCATGAAATCCATGATTTTCAGCTTCACATAGTCTTCTGAATAGAAATAATAACCAAATTCAGGTGCATCGGAAGCATTGTTTCTGGAGCCCGAACTGGAATCTTTGACCAGGTACCAGTCTTTCCCGTCTTTTTCAAGATAGCCGACCAGGTGCATGCCATGGTCGTCGGTGGTGGTTCTGTTGCTGAACCTGAATTGCCGGGCGTCGTCATTGATATAAGCTGAGGGAATATCAAAATCCGGCACGATGGCACATTGTGTCTTCCGGTCCATGCCCGGTTCCGAAACATCCCCTCCGATGGCAACCGTAAATCCGTTACGGACAGCTTTTTTTAAGGTTTCCATAAAAACATCAACAGGAACATTGTAATAACCTGTATCATGCCACCAGTTATCGGGTACTTTGTATTCTACCATCTGGTAAAAGGGTTCCTGTGAATATGATAAGATGTCAATATAATCATCGGGATTGATCCTGAGGATATCGTTGAGGTACTGCTGAGGTGTCAGTTTCCTGCCATTCACCATTATCGCTGAAGGAGGTTCGCCCATATATTTATTCAATATGGAACGGATGGTTGCCAGCACTGTTTCCTCATTCCAGGCCGAGTTATTCTTCAGCGACTCAAGATAACTTTTCATCTCTTTAACCATCACCTCATGATTATGGTATTTCCTGCCCTGAAGCAATCCTGTATAATCCGATGCAGGGACAATGCCATATTTTCCCCAGATACGGGTCACCGCATTGGCTTCCGAACCTTCATCAAAAACCGAGTGTCCTCTTTCACTAACGTACCGGCGGGCTTTCTCAACATATTCCCAGTAAACCGTATACATCTCCGAAAGCTTGACTTTCGTCCCGTTGATTCTTTGAGCATCGGATTCCAGCATGGAGGTCGCCGCAAAACACCAGCAGGTGCCTGTATTGCCCTGTGACAAAGGCGGGTTGTGCCATTGCTGGTTTTTATACAGATCTTTTGTATTGGGCAGTTCCCTGCCGCTCATATCGACCACAAAGGACCGGTTAACCGCAGGCGGGGCCAGGCGTTGCTCCACTTCCCTGTTATCTTTCATGATGGAATTCTGGTAAAAACCCGGTTCATTCACCCTGAACATGGCTTTGTCCCTGTTCTGGCCATTGGCAGGCAGAAACGCCGATAATGCAGCCAGGAAAAAGAGGCTGATGTTTTTATTTTTCATGATTTTAAAATTATAATTATAGTTTCACAATATAATACAATTTACAAAAGCTGAACAGGATTTTTATTATGATTCAATAAATTAATAATTCCCGGCGATGACACTCCTGGCTGCCACAATGCATTTCTCCGGGGCTTCAGCCTCTTTAAAAATACCCATTCAAATTCATGATTATGATTACTGCTTACCGGTTACCAGTCCTTTGTCCCTTGTCCCTATATTCTATCTCTTCCTGATAAATATAAAATCTCCTCCCTCATCCCCCGTGTTGAGAATCTCACCGAACTGTGGGATGGTGGGACTGTTGTTGATGATGGCGGTTTTCATGCTGTAAAACAATTCCTCAGATGTCAGGTAAGGTTTTTCATTTTCAGCCAGCCGTTTGATCAGGTATTCAAGAAAGATGCTTTTATCGGGGACCTCTGATAAAGAGCCGCTGGTCATAGCTTTCCGGCTGGGCAGGTCGTACACCTTTTCTATGGCCGCAGGGGCATTGGCAAAAGCGCTGCGCGATTTGAAGATGGAACCGCTGAAACAGGCGTCAGCTATCAAAAGGGTGTGCTTCGATCTGATACCTCCGATATAATCGCGCAATGTACTGTTACGAAACCAGTTGGCTGTATTTGAATCCCTTGCATCGGAAGGCAGCCAGTACCCTACTTTGGATTGTTCCGACCATATACCGTGGCCGGCAAAGAAAATCAGCAGGTTGTCATTTTCTGTGACAACCTTATTCAGCCTGTCGAGTTCAATCACCATATCTTCAAATCTCGGATTGGTCAGCATTTTTGAATTTTCCTTTTCGAAGGTATAATACTTCACCAGCACATTTAGCAAGGCACTTGCATCATCAATGGAATGATCAAGGTCGCTGATTTTCGGGTCTTCGTATTGCTCAACAGCGATGATCAATGCATAATAATTACCCGCGTTCAGCATCTGCAAAGCAAGCTCATAGCTGTCACATAAGACTGTTATCCTTTCCTCGGTTATTGAGCCATCGTTGTCAATAGCCGTTATGCGTATTTCATTTTCACCCGGGGCCAGCTTAACAGTTGTAACAAATTTGCCGTCAGGATACATTCTTGCATCATTGGAATTCACCAATACCAGGTTAATACCGCTTGCATCAGTTGCGTATCCGATAACATCAACTTCAGTCTCCTTAACTACCCGCAGATTTTCAGCATCGGCTTGTGGTGAGATAAGCCGGATCTCCGGTGGCATGTTCTCTTCCCTGACAAGTTCCTTTTTATCTATCGAAGTTATGCAGGCCAGTTCCGGAGGATTTTTGAACAGCAATGGCTGACCGGCACTTTTCCTGGTCTTTTCACTGACAGCTCCTTCTATGTCAAAGTCGAAATTAAACCGGATATCATTACCGTTAAAATCCTTACTCACCAGAACCCGCAGGAGCCATGACTGGTTAAAGACAACAGTGTTTTGCTGTAAAAAATCCAGGTATATTATTTTACTCTCCGCCGAAGATTTTACCAGGCCTTTCCGCAATAAAAGTTTTGAATTTTTATCACTTACAGGCTGCAGGTCTTTATCTATCCATTCCACCTGCAATGGTATTTTAAGTGTATCAAAATGTTGTTCATATTTGCTAATGATAATACGGCAATATTTCCCCAAAGACGAAGCCAGCAACTGTTCATTGACCTGTGAAAAAACAGAAAATGAACAAATGACAAAAACCACAAGACAAGTGACTATTTTGATATAGTCTCCGGTTAAAACCTCCCGCAAACCATTTCCTTTCATAACCAATTTATTACAGTTTCATGAAAAGCTCAATTAAAATACCGACACTCCTTGTTGACAATTTTCCCGGATTGCCTGATATACTAATATAATCATCGCGATGCCTGGATAATTCGTATCCCAGGTCGGTAAGACCAGCAGTAACAAAAGGACTGACAGTTAAAAGTATGTTTTTGTTGAAATAAATTTCAGCTCCGGCAGTAACATTAGCTGACAAATTGAATGTATTCAGTTTCCATTTACCACTTATATCAATCTGTTCAGCTGTAAATCCATAATCAGGCAGGTCATAGAGAACAACATGATAGTCGGGATAATATCCCTGATGCTCTGAATTCCCGGTAACACTGTACAGGGACGATAAGAGGAATGAACATTCAAATCCCGCCTGCACAGCAAATCTGATCTTATTGCCACCAATACTATATCTGATGCCTAATGGTATGTCAAAAAACAACAGCCTATTATCTTCAGTCACCGATGCTTCGATCAATTCATAATATATATCTCCGTCAGCATCTGTTTTTATTGTTTTTGCAATGTTTTCATTATTATAATCAACAATTTCATAAACCGACCTGTAAATGCTGATTCCCGCTCCGCTGAAAAAACCAAAATTCTTACTTTTCTGAAATAATACTTTTAAACCGGCTCGGTATCCGTATTCTCCCCAGGCATCCCAGACTTCATCCGTAAAAATATCCCGGCTGTGTATCCTTGTAAATGCAGGTGCCACATAAGGGCCAAAGAGGATATCTGTCTTCTGTACATATATTGATATAGGCCTTTCAGCCTGTATGTAATGAATAACGCCATTGCTAACCTGTCCGTCTTTCATCCGGAAACCGATGATAACATAGTATTCACCTGATATATTATTGATCTCCTGTCCGTTATACAATCCTATGGCCCTTGCAACAACCGGCAAATAACCTGCATAACTTGTATCCTGATCATCTGTCGGCATAAGCCTGCTCATTTTTCTAACATTCCAGTGTATTTCAAAGCTGAGTCCTGAAGGATAATACTTTCGGATGTACTGATAATATTCAGTTGGTGAAACCGGTGTCTGAGCCCTGGTGTCAGGGTCCAGAAAATTTAAAACCTGCGCATCAGGCTGGAAAAGGTTCTGAAATTCCTTTGGTATTTCCTGTGTCTGAGATTCTCCGGGTACAAAAGCTGAATACTTGCTGAAGGTCTGAAGAAGTCGTTTTATTTCATCGTTGATCTGGTTTACCTGTAATAGCGTGAATTGCTGGCCACAGATTTTAAAGTAAGCCAGAAATAAAATAAGCAACAGTAAATATGACCTTTTCTTCATATTCCTAATGCTGAACAGTCAATTTTTGGACTTCCGTATTCATGCTATAATGAACAATCACAAAATACAAACCTTCAGCCAGTTCGCCCAAATCAATTCCGGTTTCAAGCACCTGGGTTTGTTTGTAAAGAGTGTGTTGACTGATAATAACACCAGTGCTGTTAGCAACAATAATATTCACCTGTCCGGTATAATCATTTATGATATCCATAATGATAATCCCGCGTGAAGGATTAGGCCTGATGAAAACTGTCTGCAATTCATCATCTGAATCGCCTGTTGATTTTGTTGAAAAGGTGAACAGATCCGATCTGTTGATGCACTGGTTTTCGAGCCTTGTTTCGACCAAAAAACTGCCCGATTTATTGCCCCTGGCATAATAAAACTGCTTATCAGCTTCGGGGATTGCCACATCATTTTGATACCACTGGTAAACACGTCCTGAATCAACACAGATCAGCAGATGCTCGCCTTTAAGTCTGACTTCAGGTTTCGGAGGAGACTGTAATATTTCAATTTCAATGCTTTTGCTGTCAGAACATCCTGTACTGATATCATTAACCTGTACGTTCAGCATCCTGATCCCGGGATTTTCGCCCCAGTTAACCATAACCTGGTTTTGATTTGCTTCAGAAATAATATCCCCGCCTTCCTGAGACCAGAAATATTCATAATCGGGATTCGATAAAGCAGTATATGCAATACTTTCCGGTGTTGAACATACAGTCCTTTCACCCGTTACTGTAAATTCGGGTAAAGGTATCACATTTACAATCACGGAAGCCTGTTCAAGAACAACTCCATCGATAACCCGGACCTGGTATCGGGTGGTCGTATCTGCCCGGGTTTGAACAATACTTTCGTTGGAATAAAATCCGGGCGGATCAGAAGTCCAGTATAATGATTTCGCCTCTGTTCCACCTGAAACATTAGCTGTCAATGTAAATTCCTGTCCGGCACAGACGCTTTCTTCCGCCTCAACAGTCAGGGTAAGAATCTCATTGTTATCGCTTACACAACGAACAGATAATGCTTCCTGTTTAATATTAAAATTGTGTCCGATGGTATTCGATTCAGCATAAAAACAATGTATCCAGGTCTCATAATCGTTATGCTGATCAGAAGCCCACAAAAATCCGTATTCATTCATCGCGAGAGATCTTTTTTCATACGATATGTATCCTCCCAGCTGTGCTTCAAAACCTGATCCTCCATCTTGCTTCAGAAATTCTCCTTCATGACTTCCCCTATCCCAGCCTGTTTTGTCCAGGTCTGATGCCGGCATGCCTGCTGCATATTCAAGTGCCTTCCAGTCATCTTCAGTGGGTATATGCCAGCCGTCCGGACAGATTCCCTTTTTGTTATCCGGATCGTAATTCATCATCTCGTCCCACTGGTAAAGTCCGCCATTTCCCTTACAATATCCGCCCTCGTTATTATAGCAATACTTTTCTACAACATCGTTATCGGTTTGTTCTCCCGGGGTGTTGATCCAGGTGCCATAATTCAGGTTTTTAGCCATCCACCAGCGGTTTCCAACCAATACAGTCCTGTATTCCTGTCCATCCCTTGTATCTGTGAGCAATCCCCTGCCGAATATATAGGGTGAGTCTTTAAGGCATCTTACTGAATGGCCATATGTTTTTACGCCGTCATCCC
The DNA here is from genome assembly GCA_016934055.1 of Bacteroidales bacterium. Lineage (GTDB taxonomy): Bacteria > Bacteroidota > Bacteroidia > Bacteroidales > UBA10428 > UBA5072. The sequence goes on from JAFGTR010000146.1 coordinate 12,977, forward strand.
TGTAAATCCTGCATTCATCATATGAAAAAGATCTTAACCATGGCAATACGTCAAGATTCATATCAGCGCAATAATAAAAAGTACTGTAGCCTTCGGAAGCATAGCCACCAAGGTTTGTAACAAATCCGGCAGGAAGCAATTTAAATCCGAATTCATCAGTTGCACATGCATTGGGCTCTGCCCAGGTTGAAGAATTTACTTCCTTCAGTAGTCCACCTTCGTAGGCACCTCTCCATCCAATTGTATCAACATCATCAATACTCATTCCAATATAAAGTTCCAGTGTTTTCCATTCATTGTCTGAAGGGATATGCCAGCCGGCCGGACAAATGCCCTGATTAAACTCAACATGGCCATATTGCATCATTTCATCATACCGGTATAAGCCCCCGTAAACCTCACAATAATCATCATCATTATAGGGGCAGTATTTTTCAAGGGTATCATTATCCTTTTGCTCTGCATCCATCCGGATCATTTCGCCAATATTCAGGTTCCCGGCCATCCACCATTGTTCGCCGATCTTAACGACTTTATAAGCCTTACCGTCACGCTGATCTGTGATGATATAAGACAACTGGGCAAAAACAAATGAGGGGATGAATAAAAGGCATAAGAAGAAAAGAATGCCAAAATAACCTTTGGGATTTGAAATGGTCATGGCCCTGTGGATATTTCATTCTACCGTTCAGTATTGCATCCGATCCGGCAGAATCAAATTTACTGAAAATGAAAGTAAAAAGTCAAATAAAAGTCCTGAAAAACATAATTTGTTCAGAAATTATAAAATCAGGACATTTCCCGATGAACAATAAAAGAATTTATTCTATATTTAAAACATAAGAGGTGTTCACAAGGACCATATACACAAAGATATTATATATAAATCCCTGCGGGAAAAAAAACTATAATTAAAACAATGTACCATGAAAGCAGACAAATATTCTGTAAATGCATTAATTTGTATGTTAGCTCTGATAATGGGAAGCTCATCATGTAAAAAAATTATTACCATGACCCCCCCGAAAGCGGAAAAAATTGAAAAAACACTGTCCTTGCATGGTCATACACGTATTGACCCTTACTTTTGGCTTAATGAGCGGGAAAATCCTGCCGTGCTGGATTATCTGAAAAAAGAAAACGAGTATACCGACTTCATGATGAAAGACACCAAAGAGCTGCAGGAGAAACTTTATAATGAGATCATAGGCCGGATAAAACAAACTGATATGTCAGTGCCCTATAAGGATAACGGTTATTATTATTATACACGGTATGAAGAAGGGAAAGAATATCCTGTATACTGCAGGAAAAGGGATAACCTCGAAGCCCCGGAAGAAGTTTTACTGAACGTCAATGAAATGGCGGAAGGATATGATTATTACCAGGTCGGAGGTTTGTCAGTCAGCCCGGATAACAAATTACTTGCCTTTGGCGTGGATACTGTAAGCCGAAGACTCTATACCCTCAGGATAAAGAATCTTGAAACCGGAGAATATCTGCCCGACGAGATTTGTAACACCATGGGATCACCCACCTGGGCGGCTGATAACAAAACACTGTTTTATGCGCTGAAAGATGTCACTACTTTAAGGCCATACAGGATAATGCGTCATGCACTCGGGATGGCAGGCGAAAAAGATGTCAGTGTATTTGAAGAAGAAGATGAGACATACAGCGCTTATGTATACAAGACCAAATCGAAAGAATATGTTATTATTGCTTTGGTATCAACCTTATCCAATGAATACCGATTTTTAAAAGCTGATGATCCTTCAGGGTCATTCAGACTTTTCCATCCCCGTGAGCGTGAACTTGAATACGATATCGATCATTTCGAAGACCGTTTTTATATCCGCACCAATCTTGAAGCGAAAAATTTCAGGCTTATGGAAACCCCGGTTAACAACACATCCAAAAATGCCTGGAAAGAAGTCATTCCTCACAGAGATACGGTGTTGCTTGAAAATTTTGAACTCTTTAAGGATTATATGGTGCTGGACGAAAGGATCAATGGGCTTACCCGTTTCAGGGTCATCAATATGCACAAAAACAGCGAATACTATATCGACATGGGAGAGCAGGCCTATACGGCATGGTTTTCGGCCAATCCTGAATTTAAAACCGACCAGCTCCGTTTTGGTTATTCATCCATGACCACGCCCACTTCCACCTTTGATTTCAGCATGAAAACGAAGGAACGCACTTTGCTGAAACAGCAGGAGGTGGTCGGAGGATTCAATCCCGAAGACTATTATGCTGAAAGGCTTTTTGCCACAGCCACTGACGGATCAAAAATTCCTATATCGCTGGTATACCGTAAAGGCACAAAAAAAGACGGCAGCAATCCGTTATTTTTATATGGATATGGTTCATACGGGAATACCACCGATCCTTATTTCAGCTCGGTGAGGCTGAGTCTGCTCGACCGCGGATTTATATACGCCATTGCCCATGTGCGGGGCGGACAGATCATGGGACGCGACTGGTATGAAGACGGGAAGCTGCTGAAAAAGACAAATACATTCACTGATTTCATTGCCTGTGCGGAATTCCTGATCAAAGGAGGATACACATCAGAAGAAAAAATAATGGCTTATGGGGGCAGTGCCGGAGGATTGCTCATTGGTGCCGTTGTCAATATACGGCCTGATCTCTTTAAAGGTGTTATTGCCGCTGTTCCTTTTGTTGATGTGGTCACCACCATGCTCGATGAAAGCATTCCACTGACCACGAGTGAATACGATGAATGGGGTAATCCCAATGAAAAGGAATATTATGACTATATGCTTTCATACTCACCATACGATAACGTGGAAAAGAAAGACTATCCCAATATGCTGGTTACAACAGGTTTGCACGATTCACAGGTACAATACTGGGAGCCGGCAAAATGGGTGGCAAAGCTCCGGGATATGAAGAAAGATGACAATATGCTTTTGCTGTATACCAATATGGAAACTGGTCATTCAGGAGCATCAGGCAGGTTTGAAGCGCACAGGGAAACGGCACTGGAATATGCGTTCCTGCTCAAGCTTATGGGGATTAAAGAGTAGTATGGCTGATAAAGGATGGCTAAGGGAAGACCTGCCAGAGTCTGCTATGCCTGTAAACTAATGATTACAGACCTGGCAGGGTCTGGTTATTTTAGAAGGAAGATCAAAGAAGGAAGAAGGAAGGTTCTATACTGGTTCAAGCGTCCGCTTGGACCAGAAGCAATTAATTAATAATTATAAAAGACACTAGCGGACGCTCCAGTATAGGGAGGGGCTGCATGTTGGTAGTCCGGGGTTTCCGCCCCGGGTAATGTATGGTACGAAGAAAACGCTACAACCATAACTTTGCCAAAAGCGTTAACGATGTTTGCAGCGTAACCGATAACGACGGTCAATAGTATGAAGAAAAACAGAATATTAATAAGACTAACAGACCGCAAGAACCGCATGACCGCGAGACAAAATAAAAGCATAACTGTTCGCCTTCGCATCTTTGCGCGCCTTCTTTACTTCACAATCCCCGAGAAGCCCATAAAGGCCAGTGCCAGCAGTCCGGCTGTTATAAGTGATATCGGAAAGCCTTTTACGCCTTTGGGAACATCCGTCAGGTTAAGCTGTTCACGTATGCCGGCCAGCAGCACCAAGGCAAGTGTAAAGCCAACAGCAATACTGGCAGCATATACAACACTCATCAGCAGGTTATAATCTTTCTGAACGGCCAGCAGAGCTGTACCAAGCACGGCGCAATTGGTTGTTATGAGGGGAAGGTAAATGCCAAGAGCCTGGTATAACGGAGGGACCACTTTTTTGAGGATGATCTCCACCACCTGTACAAGAAAGGCAATGACGAAAATAAAGGTGATGGTTTGCATGAATTCAATATGAAAAGCCTCCAGGATAAAATGCTGAATCAGATAAGTAGCCAGGTTGGCCAGCGACATAACGAACATCACGGCTATGCCCATCCCGAGTGAGGTGTTAATTTTGCCTGAAACCCCCAGGAAAGGACATATACCAAGGAACTGGGCCAATACGACATTGTTAACAAGGACAGCCGAAATAACGATAAATATATATTCCATATCTCTTTGATTATTATCGGTTATATGTTGAGTTTTAATTTCAGACGATTAAAGACAGCTATTAATAATCCATAAGTCACAAAGGCTCCGGGAGGAAGAATGAAGACAAGGATTGTTGATGCATTTTCTCCCACCAGCGGATAATTAAATATTGTGCCATTACCGAGGATCTCGCGGACAGATGCCAGCAGGGTTATGGCAAGGGTGAATCCGAGGCCCATACCCAGTCCGTCGAGAACAGCAGGCCAGACTTTATTCCTCTGGGCAAAAGCCTCTGCACGACCCAGTATGATGCAGTTAACAACAATTAGGGGAATAAAAATGCCCAGTGCCTTGTAAAGGTCAGGTGTATAGGCTTTCATCACCAGGTCGACGATAGTGACGAAGGTGGCTATTACAACGATAAAAGCAGCAATTCTCACCTTATCAGGAATATAATTCTTCAGAAGGGCAATGATCAGGTTAGAGAATACCAGCACAAAAGTTGTTGCAGCTCCCATTCCAAGCCCGTTGATGGCTGCCGTTGTTACGGCCAGGGTTGGGCAGGCTCCCAGCACAAAAACAAATGTGGGATTCTCCTTAATTAAACCATTTGTAAAAAACTTTAAGTTTCCCATATTCATCTATTTCAGCATTAGGGTTGCACTTTAAGTGAATCATTAACTTTGTTTAGACCTTCATAGGCACGCTGCAGGGCATCGCAAAATGCCCTTGAACTTATGGTGGCAGCGGTTATGGCATCCACCTGTCCGCCGTCTTTCTTCACTTTCAGCATAAAACTCCCCGGATTTTTTCCGATAAACTGATTGATGAATTTTGATTCTGTCATTTTCGTTCCCAGACCGGGTGTTTCTTTATGATCCAAAACGGTAATATTTACAATTGATCCATCATTTCTGAACCCGGCCATCAATTCAATATGTCCTGCAAATCCTTTTTCTGTGTATGTCTTGACAGCATATCCCAGAGACTCGTTTTGGCTTTTAACAGGATAAAGGGTGAGACCGTCAAAGGTACGGGCTTCCACTGTAGGATCATTATCAAAGACAGGTGAAACCTGCTTTATAGCGTTAACTTCCTTATTTTTTGCAGCTTCTTCAATAGGGCCCCTGGTCTTAAGGTATACGAAGGTAAGGGCTGCCGACATTACCATAGCGATGAAGGTAAGAGACAGAATCATATTCGGCAGTGTGGAAGCAAGCTTCTTAGCCATATTTCACCTCCTTTCCAAAACGTTTTGGTTTCATGGTTCTGTTGATAAGCGGCACAAAAGCATTCATGATGAGAATGGCAAAAGACACACCTTCGGGATAAGCACCAAATACCCTGATCACCACAGTGATGATCCCGATCCCGAGGGCATACAGGATCATGCCGGCTTTAGTCATGGGAGATGTGACAAGGTCGGTTGCCATAAAGATAGCTCCGATCATCAGTCCTCCGGTAAGGATATGAAAAACCGGAGATGCGTTATGAACAGGATCGATAAGCCACAGTATCCCGGTAAAGCTGAATACTGTTGCAATAATAACAACAGGGATATGCCAGGTGATAATACGTTTATAAAGCAACCAGACAAATCCCAGCAGCAGTGCAATAGCAGAAACTTCTCCCAATGAGCCGCTCATATGTCCAAGGAACAACTCCATATGGCCTGGTATCTGACCGCTCAGGTCTGTCAGGGCTTCTCCGTTTCGCAGTCCTTCTTTCATAATCCCAAGTGGTGTAGCGCCGGTTATTGCATTGACATATTGCATCCGCGATGCAATGGGAAGAGGCCAGCTTGTCATCTGAACAGGAAAAGAAATCAACAAAAAAACACGACCAACAATAGCAGGATTGAACGGATTATTACCCAACCCGCCATAGACCATTTTACCGATACCGATAGCGAAAACACTGCCAAGGATGATTATCCACCAGGGCAGGTTTGACGGCAGATTAAAAGCCAGCAAAAGGCCTGTCACTATAGCAGAACCATCGCCAATACGCGTCTCTGTGTGCATGAGATACTTCTGAATCAGATATTCCGTTAAAACACATGTGACTACGGCAACAGAAGTGACAATAAGAGTCCCAATACCAAATATAAACACCGACATCAGAAATGTCGGAATCAGGGCAATAATCACGCCTGTCATCAGGCTTTTTACTGTTTTCTGCCCGAACACATGGGGAGAGGGTGATATTGTAAGAAGTTGACTCATGCTGGTTTTTTTCTTGATCGTATGATTTTACCAACCCGGGCCTTCCCCAGGCGGATGTAGTCAAGCAAGGGACGTTTTGCAGGACAGGTATAGCTGCATGATCCGCATTCTATACAGTCCATAACTTTCTCTTCTTCAAGTCGGTCGAACATATCTTTCTGTGAAAGTGACATCAGAAGATAGGGTTCAAGACCCATCGGACACACAGAAACACATTTTGAACAACGGATACAAGGTTCTATCCTGTTGCGTTTTGATTCATTTTCAGGCAGCAGCAATATTCCCGAGCATCCCTTAACAACAGGAACATCTGTGCTTGCCAGAGCTTTTCCCATCATCGGCCCGCCTGCAATAATTTTCCCGGTATCTTCCGGCAATCCACCGGCTGCTTCTATCAGGGCAGAAACAGGCGTACCTATACGTACCCTGAAATTGGAGGGCTTCTTCAGGGACTTTCCGGTGACAGTGACAATTCTTTCAAAAAGGGGTTTGTTTTTCTGTATGGCTTCATATACAGCAAAGGCAGTACCCACATTAAAGGCAACAGCCCCCACATCAACCGGCAGACCGCCTGAAGGGACTTCCCTGTTGATCAATGCCTTGATCAGTTGTTTTTCACCACCCTGCGGATATTTAACCTTCAGTCCTGCAACCTTAACAGCCTGATACTTTTTTGCTATGACGCTGAGGTTGCGAATAGCATCAGGTTTATTGTTCTCAATGCCTACAATGACCTTTTCAACGCCAAGTGCTTTCCTGAGTATCTGAATACCCATCATGATCTCTTCACCCTTCTCAATCATAAGTGCATGATCGGAAGTAAGATAAGGCTCGCATTCCACACCGTTGATGATAAGGACTTCGGCTTTTTTTCCCCTGGGAACAGAAAGCTTAACATGAGAAGGAAAAGTGGCTCCGCCCAATCCGACAACGCCCATTTCACCAATGCGGCTTATGATGTCATGGCTTTCGAGAGAAATGACGGTAGCAAGTGCAGGATTTCTGTCAATAGTCTCATCCCATTCGTCATCCGCAGTTTCTATAAAAACAGCCGGTCTCTGGTATCCGCTCAGATCAACAGCCTTATCAATTTTCACAATTTTTCCGGAAACAGAGGCATGAACATTTGAAGATACAAAACCGTCACCTTTGGCTATCAACTGGCCGGTTTTCACAACATCTCCCTTGTTAACAACTGGTCTGGCCGGTGCCCCGAGATGCTGACTCAATGGGATGACCACCGATGCAGGTATTTGCAGATCCCTGATCCGGCTATCTGAGGAAATTTTATGCTCAGGAGGATGAATGCCCCCTTTTGAAAAAGTATATAGCACGACTGGTACTTTTATGAAAAATAATGGTAATACATTTCAGGCATCAGTTCCTTTTGTTTTTTCCTTTTCAATCCGGGCTTCACCAACACCTTCACTTGTTTTTTCTTTTCGAGGGGGAAATCCAATCTCCAGAATGGAAGCCGTGGGACATTCAAGGACACATTTCCTGCAAAGCTTGCATTTATAAGAATCGATAAATGCAAGATTGTTATTCATGGTAATAGCCTCATACGGACAAACTTTAAAACACTTTGCACAGCCAATGCATGCTACAGAACAATTCTTTCTGGCAATCCCGCCTTTATCCTCATTCATGCATGCAACATAAATCTTCTTGTTGCCCTTCCAGCGCTTCCGAAGCTCAAACAGATTCCTGGGACATGCTTTAACACAAGCGCCGCAGGCTGTACATTTATCATCATCAACAACAGGAAGTCCTGTCACCGGATCCATATGCAATGCATCAAACGTGCAGACTTCAACACAATCGCCCAATCCAAGGCAACCATACTGGCATCCGGTGTCCCCACCATAAAGGGCCGATGCAACTGCACATGAAGAAACCCCGTCATACTGGTTTATTTTAGGCCTGTACTCGCAACTGCCGTTACAGCGGAGTACAGCCACCTGTGGTTCTTTGGCCGTCGATTCTCTGCCCAATATACGGGCTACGGCTTCCATAGTCTCATTGCCACCAACAGGACAATAAAGTCCTTCAAATGATTCAGAGTTTACAAGAGCCTCGGCAAAATTCCTGCATCCTGCATAGCCGCATCCCCCGCAATTAGCACCGGGCAGGGCTTCTTCCACCTCATCGATCCGCGGGTCTTCAAATACCCTGAAGCGCTGGGCAACCAGGTAAAGCACCACTGCTGCAAGAAGTCCTAAAGCACTTAACGCAATAACAGGATATAGTATAGTTGATGTCATCTGAAATCAATCAATTTTTTTTAATGAAAAGGTAAAAGACCTCCTGAGTTTCGTCCGAAAAAGAAATAATACTGCATAATAGGGAACAAGTGTTGCTATGGCCAGAATACCTGCCAGCCATTCTTTTAATTGAAAAAAGGTCAGCACAATTAAGGTAAACAGCACAATAAGAAACGGGACTAAATATCCCATTATCACAGCTTTGGCCCCCATGGTCTGTGTTATGGCAATACCCACCGGATCACCCGGTTTGTATTCTCCGGTATTGTCTGAAACCTCAATTGTTTTCTCTTTCATACCAAACAGCAAACATGATGATCTGGCATGACAACCAGAACAGGCTGAAAGCTGAGATATTTTTACACAGACAACACCCTTATCAATGTTCTCAACAATACCACGTTGTTCAATGCAAACAGACGAATTCATCAGGGAAATGCCACTTAAAAAACAAAAATAATGAAGTTGCCCTTACAAAAAACAAGACATAAGTTATATAAAGGTAATTCAGAATGATTATAAATAAGGAGGGATAATTGCAGGTTGTGGTTGTTGTGGTTGTTGTGGTTACAGGGTTTGCCTGCTTGACGGCAGGTCTTGAAGTCATGTTGTCCTGCGGTCTTATGGTTATACAGTCATGTAGTCATGCAGTCATACGTTCCTCTGGTCTTCCAGTCTTTGATCTTTGATCTTTGATCTTGATTTTTGGCTCTTTTTAAAAAGATCAGTGGTTCCTCACAAACACCCTTTTTGCCCCATCAACTTCGGTTTCATCAAGAATGAGTGTATCGCCTGAAAAAGAAAAATTTACTGATTTTGTATATTCATCTTCCTGTGTAAACAAACGTAAGGGTGATACGGTGCCATTCTCATATTTGATGGTCTCGAACCAGTATATACCCATATTATCAAGGAAAGCATCCCTGTAAACTTTGTATGTACCATCAGCTTCAAACCTGCATGTTATCGCAAAACCAAGTGTATCTGGATTCATGATATAAGGTATACCGGAAATGGTATAATAGTAAACCGATTCTATCCAGTTCCATTCCCCGATGATATGCCTTTCAGACTCCGACAGGCTGATGTCCTCCTTATTTTCACAGGAAAAAGATAACAGCAATACAGAAAGGACAAAAAGCGGTATATAACGGATTTTCATTTGGTTATTGGTAATTTGTTATTGGTTAATACTTATGTCATTGTTCTTGGTTCTTGGTTCTTGGTTCTTGGTTCTTTTCTCTCTATTCTACAATAGATATATTTTTTCCAAAAAGGTTGCTCCAAAAAGTAATTTTCTCCATAATTTCAACCAGTTGCTACAATTATTCTGTAAACCGGTTCATTATGTAACAATAATTGATTATAATCGTGTTATAAATAAGCCAAACAGATTTGATGTCGTTTTTGATTTAATCAATAACAAAAACCATGCAAAAAATATTGTTCCCCGTATTGATTTTTTATTGCCTTTCCCTTTCAGGTCAGAGCAAAAGCATTGACAGCTTCAGGAAGGCATACAAAGAAGATAACAACATATTCATATACAGCAGCACATTACAAATGCTCAACGAAGAGAAAAACCCTGAGTTTTCTGACCTGGTGAAAGATATTGAGGAAATCAGGATCCTGAATTATAATAAAGAAAACCAGCCTTTTAAGACTGAAGAATTCACTGATTTGAAAACCAGGCTGACAGATGAAAACTATCAGGAGTTGATGATAATCTCCGAACGGGGAAATAAGATCTTTTTGTATGGCCGGGAAAAGCGCGAGAAGATGGTTGGCTTCGTTGCACTGATTGAAAACGCTGAAACTTTTACGATCATTGATGTGGTTGGCGGACTGGATTTTAAAAAATTCATGGAGCTTAAGAATAAGCTGGATACCAGGCTGTGAAAGATGAACTGAATTATAATATATAAAAAACATACCGATTGAAACCTGCAGTATCAACGCACCAATTAACCAAGCATTACGGCCGTATCAAAGCAGTTGAAAACCTTACCCTCGACATACCCGAAGGCAGTGTTTTCGGCATATTAGGCCCCAATGGCAGCGGTAAGACAACCACCCTGGGCATGTTACTGGATGTCATAAATCCGACTTACGGATCTTATTCATGGTCCGGTAGCGCATCAAAAACAGAAAACCGCTGTAAAATTGGCTCTTTGCTGGAAACTCCTTGTTTCTACCCTTACCTTTCAGCCGTGATGAACCTGAAGATCATCGCCACCATTAAAAAAGCCGGTCACGACAGAATTGATGAAGTCCTGAAAACCGTTGGTTTATATGAAAGACGAAACAGCCAATACCGGACTTATTCGCTGGGCATGAAGCAACGGCTTGCGCTTGCGGCAGCCCTGCTCAGCAATCCTCCCCTGCTGATACTCGATGAACCGACCAATGGGCTTGATCCGGTTGGAATTGCAGAAATAAGGGACATCATTCTGGCTGTTGCAAAGCTTGGTAAAACCGTGATACTGGCAAGCCATTTGCTGGATGAAGTGCAGAAAGTCTGCAGTCATTTTTGTATCCTCGATAAGGGCAGACTGGTTCACTCGGGCCCCGTGAGCGATGTTTCGGAGTCAGAGCAAAGGGTCGAACTGGGAGCCACCGATATGGAATTGTTACGGGAAACCATAAAGGCTTATCCTCCTCTCATACAATCGGAAGAAGAAAAGGACAAAGTCATTGCCCTGATCCCCATCGATAAAGTGAGCGAGTTCAGCCAGTTTCTTTCTAAAAAAGGCATTATCATCACCCATTTTCTGACGCGCAGGAAATCACTTGAAAAACAATTCCTTGACATCCTAAAAGAGCAACAATGAGACGACTTTTTAACATTGAATGGGCTAAACTGAAATACCACACCCCTTTCTGGATTTTTGCCGGCCTGCATATTTTCATCCTGCTGATGATTTTTCTGAGCGCTAAATTTTTTCTTGATTTCCTCGCGGGCAAAGGAGAAATGATCAATGATGTCATAGATCCTTCACGTATCCCTGTACTGCAATTTCCCGATGTCTGGCATAATATCACCTATGTGGCGGGTTTTATGAAAATCGTTCTGGCCATTTATGTCATTATATCTGTTTGCAATGAAATCAGTTATGGCACACTCAGGCAAAATATCATGAATGGCATGAGCCGTGGAGAGTTCATGATCTCGAAGTTTTTTCTTATTCTGCTGCTCAGCTTATCAGCCATGGTGTTTCTGCTGATCACAGGACTGGCTTTTGGTTTTATTTACACCAAAAATATTGAACTTCATGAAGTTATAAAATATGTGGAATTTTTACCGGCTTATTTTCTGCAGGTCACAATATACCTGCTGGTGGCATTTTTGCTGGCACTGGTGATCAAACGAACCGGACTGACCATGGGCTTATTGATCCTTTATACTTATATTGTCGAACCCATCATTGTCTTCCGCATCAAAACAGAATGGATCAAAAATCTTTTCCCCCTCAGGTCCATCAACAATCTTATCCGTTTCCCCTTCAGCAAATACCTCCTGCGTGAAACACAGGATTATGTGGCCTTACAGGATTTCGGTATTGCCATGGCCTATACCGCCCTCTTTATATACCTGATATACCTGGCGCTGAAGAAAAAAGACCTTTAAAACCAAAAACCTGTCAGCACCCAAATGACCTGACGGTGTCTGAAAGACCTGTCAGTGTATTTAACATCTGTCATTGTCCGTTTCACAAAAAACAAAAAACCAATATCTTTGTTGGTTAAAATAAAAATCCATGGAAAAACGAACGGCCCTTCTCTTTGGATCTACGGGTCTCGTAGGCAGTAACCTGTTGAAATTGCTGATAAAAGAAGAGGCATATGACAGGATTATCATTTTCAACCGCAGACCCGTCGGGGTGGTTTCAACAAAAACTGAGGAAATCATAACCGATTTCAGCGATATGCAGGAGATCGCAAGCAATATATCGGGCGACGATCTTTTCTGTTGCCTTGGCACCACTATAAAAAAAGCCAAAACGCAGGAAAAATTCCGTCAGGTTGATTACGAATTGCCGGTGACCCTTGCTGAGATTGCATCACGAAAGCAGCTGAAGCACTGCGTTGTCATCTCCTCCATCGGTGCCAATGCTGGGAGTAAAAATTTTTATTTACGGACCAAAGGGGAAATGGAGCAGGTTTTATTGAAGACATTAGGGCAAAAAGTCATTATTGTCAGGCCTTCAATGATCCTTGGAGATCGTACTGAATTCAGGTTTGGAGAAGAAATAGCCAAATTACTGATGAGCATTTTAAAGCCGCTGTTTATTGGCAGACTGTCGCGTTACAAAGGAATTCAGGCTGCGGATATTGCACGTGCTATGCTGCAACTCGCCCTTGATGGCTCAGAAAAGCAAATCGTTGAATCAGATCAGTTACAAATGTTATCAAAACGATATAATGCATGAATAGTTTTCCCAGTTTTCTCGATATGGTAAAGACCAGGCAAAGCACCAGGGATTATGACACCCGTCCGGTTGAAAAAGAAAAGATCGATCGCTGCCTTGAAGCGGCCCGTCTTTCTCCCTCAGCATGCAATGCCCAACCCTGGAAATTCATTGTTGTGGAAAAACCGGATATAAGGCATGAACTGGCCGATGCCATATATGACCGGGTGCTGTCTATGAATCATTTTACGAAACAGGCGCCTGTGCACATTGTAGTGGTCAGGGAAAGAGCCAATATAACTTCCGGCATAGGCCAGATGGTTAAAGGTATCGAATATCCCCTCTTGGATATAGGCATTGCGGCAATACATCTCTGTTTACAGGCTGTGGAAGAAGGACTGGGAACCTGTATCATCGGGTGGTTTAAGCAAAAGAAAGTAAAACAGTTGTTATCCATACCCAAAAACAAAAGAGTTGAATTGATCATTACCGTCGGCTATCCGGCCACCAATGAAATTCGTCCTAAGAAGCGAAAAGCCAGGAAGGATATTGTCTCGTATAACCGGTATTGAATAAGTCTGTAGGTCTGTTAGGCTGTTAATCCCGTACTGGCGTCCGCTTGGACCTGTCTGCCTGACAGGCAGGCACTTGAAGCAGTATAGGATCTTCCTTCTTCAATCTTCCTTCTTCCTTCTCAGGTCTTCCATCATTCATACAATATCACAATAATCTCCTTAATCACAGCCTCATAAGGGATTTTCATCGCATAATCGCGTGTTTCGAGAGTTACATTATCGGGCACTTCAATACTGAAGACGCCTTCAAACCCTGATACCAGCACATAAATGATTTGTCCTCCGGAATAATTGATATTGTTAAGCTTATAAGTATTTTTCAGTTCACCATACGTCATACCTGGTTTTATGCCTTTCCGGGTCATAAATTCAGGCCGCGGGGTTGTGAAACGCACTATCTTTGACCTGTTACCAGCTGACCATCCCCTCTCGAGCGTGCATAACAAACCTTTTGCATCATAAACATGATAAACCGGATACAGTGCATTGCGACCTGTGCCTTCCGGAACACCCGCTTTGATCACCTTATAAGTCTTTGATAAAGAGGTGATAACTGAGTCAATATCATCACCCATGGTCAGCAGCCCTTCCACATTCCCTTTTGCTATAAGGAAAGAAACTGAATCCTGAGCATATCCTGAACCGAATCCCCGGATCGCCATCAGCAACACCAATGTAATGATCAGCTTCATGACGCATAGTATTTGCCGCCATTTTTATCGGTGCCTTAAAAAACAGTGTGTGATAACCCGGCATTGTATAAGTAAAATGATGGCACCTTCTTTTTTGAAAAAAAGCGCTAATGTCATGTTAACTTTATTATGCATTGAAGCAAGCTAAATCTATTTCAGCATCTCATAGGATTCCGGTAGCGATTGTATCGGAACGGAATGACTGAACGCTGTTATATGATTAACATGACACTAAGGGTATGGTCAGATCAGGTCAGCCGGTTGAACACCTGCAGTAATTTAGACTCCTCTTTTTCCCAGCACAGTTCGTCGGCCGCTGTCCGGAGGTTTTCTTTCCATCGCCTTCTTTCCGAATCATCGTCCAGCATAGAAGCAAAACAGGCTGCCAGTTCACGGGGATCCGTCGTTCTGATGGTCCTTCCGATATTATATTTTTTCACAACAGCAGACATTTCAGGAAGGTCAGATACCAGGACAGGGACACAAGCCTGAATATAATCAAAAAGTTTGTTAGGCAGAGCATAGCGGTAATTTAATCCCAGATCTTCTTCGAGCGAAATTCCAAGGTCTGCCTGTATAGTATATAAAGCAAGTTGATGGGCAGGCACCCTGCCGCAAAACGTGACGCGACCTGCAAGCTCTGCAGTATCGCAAAGCTGCATCAGGTCAACCAGGATATCACCATCTCCGATGATCACCAGCCGGGCATTTTCAACAAACTTCATGGCCAGCAAAGCCAGCTCGAGACCCCGGCCTATATTAACAGAGCCCTGGTAAAGGATAATATGCTCATCCTCTCTCTTCAGACTGAAATCGGGTTGACGCAATGATTTTCCGCGATAAGGAAAATTGAAGACCACCTGCACCGGAATGCCGTATGTTGCCTTGTATGCTTCTGCTATGGAAGCACTCACTGTGTAAATATTACGGATATGGGGCAGCATCCTTTTTTCCATCCATTCCCATATTTTCTTTGCACCGGGCCTGCCGATCAGTTCGGGAACCTCAGTAAAGTATTCGTGGCTGTCATATACAAGTGTTTTTCCCCTAATGCCTGCAGCAAGGTAATTGGCAGGCAAGGTATCGAGATCACAGGCCAACATAACATCAACCTTCGCCAATAAAAGGAATAACAATAACCTAAAGTTATATTCTGCATAAAACAGGGGACCTTTATTAAATAGTAAGCTGAAAAGTCTGACCGGGCAGGGATAACCAATTTTTGTCCGGGTTGGCTGTCGTTTCCGGCCGATTGCACGAACTTCATGTCCGGCAGTCATCAGTGTCCTCACTGTGCGTTCCAGCCGCTGGTCAGTAATAACATCGTTGGTAACCGAGATGCAGATTTTCATGCTGTCATAATCAATGATGATGCTAAGGTATTAATTCCCGTGAAAGAATATAGTAATGCCAATTAAGAGTTAAAAACAACTATAACGATAATATTATAACCAATTATTCTGGTGAAAATTGCAGTGTTTTTTTTATTAACATTTGTCCTCAAACCGGACAGGCTTCCCGATCAAGAATTTGTTGATTATGCTTTGCATAATTTACAAATTCTATGTCGGGACAAAAGAATCAAGAAAAAA
>JAFGTR010000147.1 GCA_016934055.1 Bacteroidales bacterium
AAGACCAGAAGACCAGAAGACCAGAAGACCAGAAGACCAGAAGACCAGAAGACCAGAAGACCAGAAGACCAGAAGACCAGAAGACTACAGACAGACTGACAACCCACAACAACCATAACAACCATAACCACCACAACCAACCACTAACCACTAACCCCTAAAACCCAGCATCTTGCCATCGACTCTCAACATACTTTACGAAGATAACCACATCATCGCTGTCAATAAGTCTGTATCCGACTTGGTGCAGAAGGACATTACGGGCGATCTGGCACTCGATGACAGGTTAAAAGACTACATCCGTAAGAAATACAGAAAGCCCGGAAAAGTTTTCCTGGGTGTTGTCCATCGTATCGACAGACCGGTAAGCGGCGTGGTTTTGTTTGCGCGGACAAGTAAAGCGCTTGCCCGGCTTAACAGAATGTTCAAAGAAGGTTCTGTAAAAAAGACCTATTGGGCCATTGTTAAAAATAAGCCACCGGATGAATCCGGCACCCTGATCAATTATCTTATGCGGGATGCTTCAAAAAACAAGTCGTTTTGCGTTGATGTACCTCAATCATCTGCAAAAAAAGCTGTTTTACATTATGTCCTGATTTCAAAATCAGACAAATATTTTTTACTGGAAATCATTATTGAAACAGGCCGGCATCATCAGATACGCTGCCAGCTTGCCCATATCGGTTGCCCCATCAGGGGCGATCTGAAATATGGATTCCCGCGGTCTAACGAAAACGGCGGCATCAGCCTGCATGCCCGTGAAGTCAGCTTCGCACATCCGGTTAAAAATGAATTGCTCACAATAACCGCCGAACCTGATCAAGATGATACCCTCTGGAGTTTCTTTAAGCGGCAAAATACTTTTCAACCCTCTCAACGGCAAACTTAGAACTGATTATAACCATTGGCAGACCGGTACCCGGAATGGTTGATGCGCCTGCATAAAAGACATTCCTGTATCGCTCATCATGATTTCTTGGTCTGAATCCCCCTGTCTGCATCATTTTTGGTGAAAGCCCGAATCCGCTGCCACGGAAGAGATTAAATTTGTTCTGCCAGTCAACGGGAGTGTAAACAGTTTTTGAAATGATATCTTTTGATATGTTCCTGTTGATACGGGCAGAGAAATCAGCAATGATACTGTCTGCTACCAGGTCAACGTCATCCCAGTTTTTTTTATAACCAAGATGAGGAACCGGACAGACGATGAATATACTCTCACAGCCTGGTGGGGCACAGCCCGGATTCAATTTTGACAACACATTAACGTAATAGTATGGCTTTTCAAGTTTCCCGGGATTAATAAGGATTTTTTTGGCATAGTCTTTATAATTTTTACCCAGATAGTAATTGTGGTGTTCTGCCTGCGGTATTTTTCCTTTTATGCCCAGGTATATTGTCAGTGAACCCATGGTCCATTCCATTCTGTCAAGTTTCTCAGTGGAAAAGGCAGGACGGTTAAAAATCATACCTCGGAAAAGGGCTGCGTCAGCATTAATAACAAAAGCATCAGCCTCCCAGTTCTTGCCCTGGTGATCAGTTAAATCGGAGAGAAGACCTGCGTTTTCGTGGTAACCTGTTATTTCGGTGTTAAAGGCAAAACGCACTTTTCCCTTTTTAAGCTCTTCGACAAGGGTTTCCACAATCCGGTACATGCCTCCTTCTACGTTATAATACCCGTTATGGACGAATTCTGTATGCGACAGCAGAGAATAAACAGCATGAGTATCAAAGGGTGTCCGACCCAGGAAAAAGGCAACAAGCGAAATGATCTGCCTGGCATCATCGGAACTGAAATAACGCGAGACGTGCTGCCAGAAGTTTGAGAAGACAATAGGCAGGTGCTTTGGATTGACCCTGGAAAGCGCCATCAAATAATCAAACAGTGAACCATGATTTGTTTTTATGACAACATGATATGTGTCTTCAAATAATTGTCGGCTCTTTTCAAGATATCGCTTCATCTTGTGCTCGAAGCCGGTCTCAACATCTTTGAACTGGGCTGCAAATCTGCTGATGTCTTTATATATCCTGTATGTTTTACCGTTCTGTAAAAAGTTTACGGTATAAAGAGGGTCTAGTTCAATAAATTTAAATGGTAATGTGATTCCACAGTCCCGGGCAAATTCATCAAACTCGTAGGTCATACTGAAAAAGCTGGGCCCGGTGTCAAAGGTGAACCCGTCCTTTTTGATCTGGTTTAACCGGCCGCCGGCATTCGGATTTTTTTCAAGAATTGTAACATCATATCCTTTTTTCACCAGCCTTAAAGCCGCAGCCAACCCTCCTAGTCCTGCCCCTGCTATGCAAATGCGTTTTGCCATTGATCCGTCATTTTAAGTCTTCCAGCATTTGCGGATAAAGGTTATACTTAACCCATTCATAATCGGGTTCAATTTTTAATATCTTCTCGAAATATAATTTGGCTTTTTCGGGTTGCCGGGCTTCTATATATGAGTTTGCAATTGAGGTTAAAAGATTGAGGTAATTCCAGTTATTAACACTGTATTCCTTACTTTTTTCCATCAGCTCTTCTGCCCGAAGAAAATAATCAATGGCCTCCTGTTTCGATCCGCCGAAAATCGAAGGCATATAATACTGGGCATTGCCGTATTGAATGTATCCATAAGGATTATCTTTATTGCTTGCAATGGCTTCCTTGGCATAACGAATACATTTTGGTCCGTAGAATGGTGCTGTAATGGTCTGAAGGCCGATACGGTAGCCATAAAAAGCTGCTTTGTAAGCATAGACCATGGACATGTTATACCTGATCTTTTCCAGCCATTCTATATTCTCCTCAGCCAGGTCAAGATATTTTTTGGCTTCATCTTCCCTGTTATTGCCAAGGCACCAGGCAATATATCCATACTGATAGTTCACAAGTTCAAGGACATATCCTGGTTTTTTTGATCTGTTTTTATCCATTTCATCCATGATCTGTTTCCAGCTTTGCATATCTCCGCTGATATAGGCAGTATATATGTCGCTTTTGATATTACCCTGCAGGGCATAACTGAAACCTGCAAGGATAAACAGAAATATCATTTTATATCCCGGCCTTTCCATTTATACGATTTTAAAAAATAATTTCTGCATGCTTTATAATTGATATATCCTGATGCCCACTGTCGTGGGATACTGAAGATCAGGTTCATTATTATACTTTGCTGACTAATGATCGATACAAAGATAATGTTGAACAGTGAAATAATTAAATAGATGATAAAAATGATGTATGATAATTTGAACAAAATAGCAATAAATCCAAAAGTAGTAATAAGCCAGTAAAGGATTGCCAACAACCGTGAATTTCCAAAAAAGGCGGCCATATTCTTCGAAAAGCCATTGACAGCTTCAGTATAATTCTTGTACATCCTGCATCGGATTGAATCGTTACCCGTGAGGCAATCAATCCTTATCCCTTCTTTCTTATAATACCTGGCTATGGCAATATCTTCAACTTTATTGTCCTTTACTTTTTCATGAGGCCTGATCTTTTTGTAGTGCAGGCTGTCAAATAGCATAAACTGTCCATTGGCGGCTGCCAGTGAAGGTCTTTGGCTGACACGCACAAGGATGAGCGGCAGTAATGTCAATAATATCATATTCATAACCGGGACCACAATCTTTTCCCCTGTGGTTTTCATTTGCTGTACGGGTAATATGGAAAGCAGTCCCAGTTTTTTCTCCTGAAGATGAGCAACAGCATTGGCTATTAATGTGTCTGAAATGCGAACGTCTGCATCCAGGAAAAGGAAATAATTACCATTGGCATTCTGCCCAAGCACGTGGCATGCATAATTCTTACCAAGCCATTTTTCAGGAAGTTTACCGGCGTTGATTAGTCGTATCTCTTCATTCTCAAGGGAAAACTGCTCGACAATATGCTGTGTGTTATCGCCAGAATCGTCATTGAAGACAATGATCTCTAAATTTTTGTACTGCTGCTTTATGATATCATTGAGTATATTGGTGATGTTGGCTTCTTCGTTACGTGCCGGGATCAGCACCGAAACAAAAGGCTCTTTTTTAAGGTTTACTGACTTAAGCCTGGGGTTGAAGATGAGGTTAATTGTAGCAACCATGAGCCGAACAAGGGCAAAAACAAATATGAACCAGGCAATAAGTGTCATGGAGTATCAACAATTTTTTTGTTGGCTTCAATACATTCTTGAAGAAAAGCATTGTATGAGTCCTGCATTTCAGAAAGGTTTTCACCGTTCAGCCTGTATTCCTTCAAATAAATATAAAGTGTGGGTTTCGGATGAGAGAAATAGTCTATCAGGTTAACGATGAACACAAGTTGTATCTCGTTAGATAAATTGTTTACTATCCGTTCAATGCCCTGCTCAAAAATGAGTGTTGAATGATATAAGGATTGTATGGCCCCCTGCGGAAAGATAAGCACCATATTTGATTTTTTGCTCAGCAATTCCTGCGTATAGCGAAGACTCTCGATCATTGTCCTTGAATGTTTCCTGACGGAATAACCTCCAAGTTTGCGAAAGAAGCTGTATATTTGCAGTTGTTCTTCCAGCATCATAAAATAAAACCTGCGCTTAAACTTTTTCATGTTGACATAATTAACGAAAATGCCGTCCCACCAACTGAAATGATTGGCAACAACAAGCATGGGCAGATTCTTTTCTGTTGCTTCACCAATTATTTTAACTTCATGAAAGTTTCTTCTGATGCTGATCAGTGTATATATTTTAAAAAACGGATATACAATGAAATGATGATGTGCTTTTATGATCATATCATCTGTTTTACTTTGTTCTAAAGTTCTATCTCTCCAATTCCCTGCCTCATCACAACCGGTTCTTCACCACTGCAATCGATAACAGTTGAAGGAAAAACATTGCCGAAACCACCATCAATTACCACATTAACAACCTGCTTATACTTTTCATGAATAAGCTCCGGATCAGTTATGTAATCATGAACCTCATCTTCGTCATGAATGGATGTTGTCAGCACCGGATGTCCCAACTCTTTTACGATTGTCCTGATAATGTTGTTGTCGGGAATTCTGATGCCAATGGTTCTTTTTTTATTTCTGAACACCCTGGGCACCTTGTTGTTTGCCTCCAGTATGAAAGTGAAAGGTCCGGGCAGGTATTGTTTCATCAGTTTAAAGGTTGTATTGTCAACGTGTTTAGCAAAATCAGAAAGATGGCTGAGGTCATGACAAATAAATGAGAAATTTGCTTTTTCAATAGATATGCCTTTAATACGGGCAACCTTTTCAACGGCTTTTGGTTGAAAAATGTCGCATCCCAAACCATAAACTGTATCTGTGGGGAAAATGATAACACCACCATTTTTCAGTATCTCAACGGCTTTTTCTACCTGTCTGATACCGGGATTGTCAGGATGGATTCGCAAAATCATAACTTGCAATGGTTGGATGATAACCTTTTTAAGGCTGCTGAAGCCAGAGGCGTTGTATGTATTATATTCACCGGATCACAGGATGGCCTTGTTATACGATTATACTCATTTATACCGCGAATCCCGGTCTAATAAAACGCGTAATCATACTTTGTCAGCGTACGGAAATTGGTTGAAGGATAAAATGTAATACTTTCCGTGCATATTCCCCTGGAATCGTATTTGTACGTTATACTGTTAAAATCTTCATCGGCCCTTCTGCGCCATTTGATTTCAGTTATCAGTCCTTTTGGGCTGTAGGTGTAACTTTTTTTGATGAATTTGCCGCTTCCGGGACTTTCCTCTATTATTTCGGCCAGATCTCCGTTTGGCGTGTAGTTGTATGTAGTTCTGATTGTCATTTTATTCAGCTTGTATTTTGATTCTGCTTTCAGTTTCTCTGTTTCGTCATAGTCAAATGTTTTCCTTTCAATGATATCCTGGTTAATGCCATATACTGTTTCCTCAAGAAGACTGCCCTTTTTGTCATAGACAAGCAGTATTTTTGAGATCATTTTTCCGGAAGGATTATAGATAGAAACATGTGTTTTCAGGCCATCCTTTTTAAATACCCTTCTTTCTTTCAGTACGCTGTTCTTTCTGTAGTGGATCTCTGACAGGTTTCTCAGGGCATCGTAACTGTACTGATTGTGAAATTTTTCAACACCATCAAAACCATTTTCTTCCACTATATTGTTGTCATCATCGTATTTGGTTATCTTCTGATAAGCGACCTGTGTCTCATTGTCTCCTGAATACCGGGTATATTCAAGTTTATTGCCGGCACCGTCATACCGGTAATTCTCAACATTCATAACCAGCCCTTTCGCATTGTATGTGGTTACTTTTGTAATATCACCAGAGGTATTATACAGGGTTACAGAGGTTTTTGTGCCGGATGCCTGCGGTTGCCCATCAGTATATTTATGCTCAAAACTGATTTGACTTTTTATTTTGTTGGCCGCAATATTATCCCTGATCTTCTGTTCGACAGATGGTTGTGTCCAGGCTACTGAACAAAGCATTGTGAAGAATAAATAAAGAGTCCGTTTCGTCATGATTCCTAATCAATTATGCATTACTATGATGTACACAAAAACTATGCCTAAACAAAGCTAATAATTTATTCATTATTTAATCTTTTAGTGATAAGGTTTCTTACTCTGAAAGGAATGAGTTGAATTATGTTGGGATTGTTGTGGGTGTTGTGGTCATGTGGTCTTTATGTCCCTTAGTCTCTTCGTCCCTAAGTCTCCAGGTCTGTTGGTCAGGAAGGCTGTTAGACGGTTAGACTGTTAGGCTGTTATGTTGAAAGTCGTAAAGTCTGTATTCTTCTTTGTTCTTTATTCTTTGATCTTTGTTCTTTTGTCTTGGTTCTTGATTCTTGGTTATCGGCCTGCCTGCCGGCAAGGCAGGTTGTCAGCCTGCCTGACATAATGGAACAGGAAATACTTTTATTAAAATTCCAATTCTTTGTGTTACTTTGTAATCAAGTCTGCCGTTCATAATGAAACCTGAAAACATATTGAAAAGATTATTTCAGAATCGTTTTTCCGGCCGCATTATACTGATGGTCATCATTTTTACAGGTATACTTCTTTTTATCCTTTTTGTTTCATTAAGAAATATTGTTTTTGAAAGAAAGTTAAACAGCCTGGCAGGAAAATTTGAAACATTGGGATATCACCTTTCCTGGAAGGATAACAGGGTAACACATCTGAATAAAATCTCTGTCGGAAAAATAAAACTTGTTGCTGAAACAGACAGTACAATTGTTGAGGCTGACTCTCTGACACTTCAGTTTAGCTTATTATCAGCTGTGCATGGACTTATAGGAATAAAAGACTTGTCATGCCGTAACGTATCACTGTTATATGATAACAAAAACAGCAACGGCACTGCTGTTTCAGAAGAAGAGCTTCATGGCTCTGAAAAAGCGAATTACGCTGCAAATGTATACCGGTTGATGCATAATCTTTTTTCAATCATTCCTGAAAAATTGATTGTTGACAACATCAGGGCCTTAATTCATAATACTTGCAGTACTGATACTCTAAACTTTCATAGATTTAAGCTTTCACAGGGCAGGTTGCAGTCTTTTTTGCAGACAGGAGCCGACAGTTTATCGACTTTCATGCTCGAGGGCAAGATCAATAAAAAAATAATGTCAGGCCAGTTACTTTTATACCGTACAGGCAAAAACAGCTGTACATTCTCACTTCAGAGACGATACCCGTTCAGGGCAGGTTTTGATACCTTAATGGTTTCTTTCTCTTTCCCTGATAATTCACCAAAACTGGTGACAATTGAAGGAACATCTGTTTTAAAGGGTTTTACACTGGATGGAGACAGGCTGGCTTTAACGACTATTTTCATTGACCGGTTGCTCTCTTCATTCATTTTTCAGATAAAGCCCCGCTCAGTTGAACTTGACAGCTCTTCAGTATTAATCATCAACGATATTTCTATGCATCCCTATTTGTCTGTTTTAACAGAGCCTCAACTTGCAGCAAAAATGAAAATAATTCCTGTTAAATGGGATGCCGGTGTATTTTTTCAATCACTTCCGCGTGGTATGTTCACAAGCCTTATTGGTATGAAGGCTTCAGGTAATCTGCGATTTTTTCTCGATTTTTCACTGGATATGTCAATGGTTGATTCATTGCATTTCGCTTCTTCTCTTACAGCTGATGATTTTCAGATTATGAAATATGGCGTTGATGATTATCGTCTTCTGAACAATGAATTTGTACACGATTTTTATGATGGTGGAAGACTTGCTGCTTCTTTTGCTGTTGGTCCTTCAAATCCTGATTTTGTTCCGCTTGCTGATATTTCGGCCTGGCTGAAGACCTCCGTATTGACTTCAGAGGACGGCAGCTTCTATCATCACAAGGGGTTCAATCAGCGTGCCATACGGGAATCTGTAATCGCCAATATAAAAGAGAAAAAGTTTATACGGGGAGGCAGTACCATTACCATGCAACTGGTCAAAAATGTCTTTCTGACAAGAAACAAAACACTGGGCCGGAAACTTGAGGAATTGCTGATTGTATGGATTATTGAAAATAACCGGCTGGTGTCTAAAGAAAGATTGTTTGAGGTCTATCTGAATATCATTGAGTGGGGACCTGATATATATGGAGTGAGCCAGGCATCACAATATTATTTCAATAAACAACCGGCCAATCTTAATTTGCAGGAAAGTCTATTTCTGGCCGGTATTATTCCTTTTCCCAAAAGGTTTAAAAGTGTTTTTGAAAGCAACGGATATCCCCGGACATACTTCTCAGCTTATATGCAACGTATGAAGGAGCTTATGGTGGCCCGGAATTACATTTTACCGGACGATACCCTGGATGTTGATCAGCATGTTTTTCTTACAGGACCGGCCTCACAGGTATTTGTGTCGCCTGACACAGTGAAGGCCGATTCGGTTATGCCTGAAGAATTGCCGGCTCTGCCTGCGCTAAAGAAAGTGGCGGAGCAGTGAACAGGAAAGGATTATTAATTTGACATTCAAGAGTAGAACCAGGAACAAAGATCAAAGAACAAAGATCAGAAACTAACAGCCTGACAGCCTTCCTGACCAGCAGACCAGATGACCAGCAGACCAGACGACCAGCAGACCTGGAGACTAAGGGACGAAGAGACTTAGGGACATAAAGGCCACATGATCAGAAGACAGCAACAATCTCCTTTCATTACGCACAAGTCCTCTGAATTTATTACTTTCGCCGTTTAATTAAATGAAATGCTATGATCTTTGATATTGACCTGATCCGTTCCTTTTATGAAGGACTTGCAGATCGTGTTGAAGCAGCCGGAAGAATGCTGCCACGACCGCTTACCTGTACCGAAAAGATTCTGTATGCTCACCTTGATCCTTCACAACAAGCAGCACCTTTTACCCGGGGGAAGGATTATGTTAGTTTCATGCCCGATCGCGTTGCCATGCAGGATGCTACAGCACAGATGGCCTTACTGCAGTTTATGCAGGCCGGAAAGAAGAAAGTTGCCGTGCCGGCCACCGTACACTGTGATCACCTTATCGTTGCAAGAAAAGGGGCAAAAGATGACCTGGCTGAAGCTGAAGTTACCAATAAAGAGGTTTATGATTTTCTGGCATCAGTATCAAACAAATATGGTATCGGTTTCTGGAAACCAGGAGCCGGTATTATACATCAGGTTATTCTCGAGAACTATGCCTTTCCCGGCGGTATGATGATCGGAACTGACTCGCATACCGTAAATGCAGGAGGTCTTGGCATGATAGCCATTGGTGTGGGCGGTGCTGACGCCTGTGATGTTATGGCTTCAATGCCATGGGAGCTGAAATTTCCCAGGCTGATTGGGGTGAAACTCACAGGAAAACTTAATGGATGGACTTCAGCCAAAGATGTTATCCTGAAAGTAGCCGGTATACTCACTGTTAAAGGAGGTACAGGTTATATCCTCGAGTATTTCGGTGATGGTGCTGCCACAATTTCATGTACCGGAAAAGGTACAATCTGTAACATGGGCGCTGAAATTGGTGCCACTACATCCATATTTGGTTTTGACGCCAAAATGGAAGAATATCTTAAAGGAACGGGCAGAGCCGAAGTGGCCAGATTGGCACTTAAGAACAAAAACTATCTCACCGCTGACCCTGAGGTATATACTCATCCTGAGAAATATTTTGATCAGGTCATTGAAATTGATCTGTCTGCCCTGGAACCGCACATCAACGGGCCATTCACACCCGATCTGGCCACACCGGTTTCAAAATTTGCCGGGAAGGTAAAAGAAAATGAATGGCCTGAAAAACTTGAAGTGGGACTGATCGGCTCATGCACAAATTCATCTTATGAGGATTTAACACGGGCAGCTTCAATAGCTGCACAAGCCAAAGCGAAAAAGCTGAAGGTCAAATCAGCCTTTACCATCACACCGGGTTCTGAACAGGTCCGTTATACCGCAGAGAAAGACGGGATACTGAAGATATTCACCGACATCGGAGGCGTTGTGCTTGCCAATGCCTGCGGACCATGCATAGGCCAATGGGCAAGGCAGGGATCGGATAAACAGGAATCCAATTCCATTATGACATCTTTTAACCGTAATTTTGCAAAACGCAACGACGGCAACCCCAACACTCACGGCTTTGTGGCATCTCCTGAAATGGTTACCGCATTTGCCATTGCCGGTACATTGTGCTTTAACCCCGTCACTGATTCACTGAAAAATGAAGAAGGACAAATGGTAAAACTTGATATGCCGCAGGGTCTTGAGATGCCACCCCATGGATTTTCAGTGAAAGAAAATGGCTACCAGGCTCCGGCTGCCGATGGAGAAAAAATAAAGATACAAGTTGATCCTCATTCTGAAAGACTGCAATTGCTTGAGCCTTTTGAGCCATGGGACAGAAAAGACTTTGAAGGACTGCATCTGCTCATCAAAGCAAAGGGGAAATGTACCACCGACCATATATCTATGGCGGGTTACTGGCTGAAATACCGCGGGCATCTTGATAATATTTCCGATAACCTTCTGATAGGCGCTGTTAATGCATTCAATGGGAAAAACAATTCAGTCAAAAATCAGCTCACAGGTCAATACCTTGAGGTGCCAAAGACTGCAAGACATTATAAGGCCGAAGGCAAAGGGAGTATTATCGTAGGAGATGAGAATTATGGGGAAGGATCTTCAAGAGAACATGCTGCCATGGAACCCCGTCATCTGGGGATTAAAGTTGTGTTGGTTAAATCTTTTGCCCGAATCCATGAAACAAACCTGAAAAAGCAGGGTGTGCTGGCCCTTACCTTTGCCGACAAAGATGACTATGACAAAATCAGGGAGGATGATACTTTTGACGTGACCGGACTGGCTGCATTAAGTCCCGGTAGTTCTGTCTTTATTCGCATTCATCACGCCGACGGAATTGAGGAAGAGATCAAGGCCAACCATACCTATAACGAAAACCAGGTAGAATGGTTCAGAGCTGGTTCGGCACTGAATCTCATAAGATCAATTTCATAATACAACCCTGTTCTTAAACAACTTTTCAAAACAATTCATTATGTGCCTGAAGAAACATAATTATTAAACTTTGTTTAGTAAACGGACTATAGCAAATCCAAAACCAGTTTGCAGTCTTTATTCTTTTATCTTTTGTCTTGGTTCTTGATTCTTGATTTTTGGTTCTAATTTATACTTCATCTGATGCAACAATATAACAACCATCAGAAAAGACGTTTCTTCAACAATCCAAGCACATACCTGTCAACCGGAAAACTCAACACCTCTTCCTCCAGGGAGGAAACATAAGCCCAGCGAAACGACTGGCTGCCATTGATCATGGCCGGAAAATCGAACGGTTTATCTGAGATACTGAAGCGTAAAGGTCCTGTGAACCGGATTCTGTAATATATGCTGATCAGCTGATGATCAGGATAGAAGAGAGCCTGTTGAAAAAAATGCGTGGTGTAAAAGTGTTCAATGATCTCTACTTCCTGGCCAAATTCTTCAAGGGCCTCCCGTTTGATGCAGTCAGCCGGTCCCTCACCAAATTGCAGTCCTCCACCCGGAAACTTGGTCATGGCCTGATCCAATACATACTCATCTGAAAGCAGGACCTGTTGCTTTTCATTAATGATCAAACCATAAACGCGGATGTTGAAGTGTTTTAATTCAGCGGTTCTCATACAGATATCTTTATTAAGACGATGTCTTACAAGCTGGCTAAATAGTCATCCTGAACTCGTTTCAGGATATCAATATGTTGTTTATTAGTCTATTGGAGATTCCGATCCCGATGAATCGGAACGGAATGACTGCAAGCAGGCTTGTAAGACAACCTCATTAATTCGGAGTATTAACTAATATTCAGTTGTTATTTTATAATAGTTAAACTTTCTCCCTCTGAAAGCTGGTATAATCACTGTTTCACCAAGAGTGTCATAGTATCTCAATGGTTCGGGATATAAGGATTTTCTTTTCCACCGCAACAGATTATATTCCGTAAGATTCCCGAATTCATCTATATGAGCTGCTGCAAGGTAAGATTTACGCGGATTGTTGAAATTTTTTTGTTTTCCGCCCTGTTCGAGATTCCGGAAATGATCATTATAAATTATTGTTATATCATTTCTCTCTAAGGGTGCAATCAAAGCATAAGAACAGTAATTCTCAAAAAATTGATTCAGCGACCCGGTGTCTCTCACCAAACTACGGTAATCTGTAATATCAACATTATATTGCATGAGATAACGAATATCATAATCCTGCCGCTTTTGAACAACCTGCGACCAGTTAACCCGCCCCGTTGTGTCAAAACAACTTATGATTAAATTGTTATATGTATTATAACTTTGTTCAAAGAGTTGTTCGGCAATGAGAATCACATTGCCATTTTTTCTCAGGATCAGATCGGTTAATGTATATCTTAAAACTTCTTCATCAGCCATTATGGGTTCCTCAACATCCATCAGGCGGGCCAGGAATTCTTTACTGAATGGATGCAGCTGATTGTAATATATTGTGCCGTTTTCCGGATCGATCATGAAAAAAAATGTTCCTCCCACGCCGGTACGGAATAATTCGGAATACAGGCCGCTGCAGATAAGCTCTCCATTTTCTCCGCCAAGTATTTTAACCCCCCTTATGTATCGGTTCTCAAGCGCAATGGGATATTCCCTGAAGGTTTTGCCTGCATTTGTATATCTGTATATAATGTAACTGTTCTTGATATCCTGGAAAAGTGAAAGGATGGATTCCCTTTTTATCAGGCTAAGGATCGATATGTTACCTTGCTCATCAACCAGGTACTCATTTTCCCTTGGTCCCTGACCTGAAAACTCAAAATAATCTTTTCTCTCCCATACCAATTCCATCCCCTTGTCATAAACAAAAAGCTCGTTGTGTTGTACTTTTTCCCAGTTGAGTTTTATACGGCAGGCGATCAATAATTTGGTCTCACGTCTTGAAAGGACAAAATGAAAATCAGGCCAGTTGCCCCTGATGAAATTAATGGTGGTTAATTCAATGAATCCTGTTAAAGGCCGAAGGCTTTCCTTGTCGATCTTCTGATAATACAAAACTGTTTCTGAAAACTTTCTGCGTGAAACAAAAATGTACAATTCGCCGTGAAAATGAACCACTGATTCCAGATCATAGGTTTTCAGTTTCTCATACAATTTGACAGGCTCCTCAAGCAGAAAGTTCAGATTCCTGTCCAGTTTTTCAAGATGGTACTGATTGCCGAAATGCTTCAGTACAAAATAGTTATCTTTATCATGGCCAATGATTTTGTGAATTGATGTACTTCCCAGGTTGAATTCAAAATCGCTGGCTGTTATTTCATAGGGTTGTGAAAGGATAAACCCCTGTGTCATGATCATGATAACCAACAGGAAGCTGCAGAAATATGAAACTTTAAACATACGCATATTTCAAATTTACGCTAAAATAAGTTTTTATACCACTTCCATTCTTTTGCATATATACCTTATCATAGCATCCTGTTCATCCGGTGTAAACCAACGGATGTCCTTATCCTTCCTGAACCAGGTGAGCTGCCGGCGTGCATACTGGCGGGTATGACGTTTGATAAGGTCAATGGCTTCTTCCAGGGAGGTTTTTCCTTCGAGGTGATCAAAAATCTCTTTATATCCAACGGTGTCGAGTGCGTTCAGGTAGCGGAAAGAAAGCAGTGACCTGGCTTCTTCTATCAGACCTTCATTGATCATTTTGTCAACCCGTTTGTTAATATGGCTGTACAGTATCTCACGATCTGTATTTAACCCGGTTTTTATGACATTAAAATCTCTTTTCTTTTGCTTTTTTGTAAGGAATGAGGAATAAGGGCGACCCGTCATAGTGATAATCTCGAGGGCTTTAAGCAAACGTTTCGCGTTATTAAGATCAACATGCGAATAATAATCCGGATCAGACTCCTTAATCTGTAACCTTAACCATTCAATGCCTTTCTGAAGATAGTCTGACTTGATCTTTTCGCGAACCAGGCCGTTGACTGTTGGAAAATCATCAATGCCATTGCATACGGCATCGACATACATGCCACTGCCACCGGTCATGATAACTGTATTATGTTTACCAAATAATGCAGCCAGTAATTCAAGCACTTCGCATTCAAACATGCTGGCATTATAATACTCCTGTACCGACCGGTTACCGATAAAATGATGATGTACCGATGCCAGCTGTTCAGCGGAAGGAACAGCAGTGCCGATCTTCATTTCCCGGTATATCTGTCGTGAATCAGCGCTGATAATTTCAGTATTAAAATATCCTGCCAGGGCAATAGCTACAGGTGTTTTACCAACAGCAGTAGGTCCGACAACAGTTATGAGATATTTTTTTTTCATCCCGAGTCTGATGAGGCTTTTTCAAAAGATGCTTAAACTGTCATCCTGGCCCGATAAACCGGGATCAGGACCTCAACGGGTTGCATGCCAACTTATCGGAGATTCCGATCCCGATAAATCGGGACGGAATGACGGGAAGACACCTTTTGAAACAGCCTCTATCCTATTTCATTCCTTTCAGGTATTTGTATAACTCGCTGTCGGTTGAAATAATTATTGAGGTTTTATTATCAAAGGTCCTCTCAAAAGTTTCAAGGGATTTCAGGAAAGCATACAAATCCCTGCTTGCAGCCGAACGGTCATAAGCGGAGGCATAAATGGCCGCTGCCGTTGCATCAGCCTTTCCTTTAATTTCTTCTGCGTCTCTGAATGCCTCTGATTGTATTTTCTTGAGATCCCGCTCTTTTTCACCGTTTATCCGGGATGCCTCCCCCTGTCCCTCTGACCGGAATTTATCTGCAATGCGGAACCGTTCACTGTTCATACGTGCATATACCTGTTGTCTCACATCTTCGATATAATTGATCCTTTTGAACCGGAAATCAAGTATGACAATGCCCAGGTCAGAGGCTTTGGCATTGGCCGATTCTTGAATCTTATTCTGAATTATTTCCCTCCCGACCTCAATCATCATCAGCGTATCTCCAAGTAATTCACTTATGGAATCACCAAGCACAGGCTGCCGGTTGCTGGTGCGGACGGCCTCCTCAATGTTATGTGCTGCAATGTAATCGCGCGTTTCCCCATCCAGAATATCATCAAGACGGGTCTGTGCACCGCGTTCATCTGTAAGCCGTTTGAAAAACTGCAACGGATCGGTTATCTGCCAGCGTGCATATGTGTCGACAAAAATGTATTTTTTGTCTTTAGTAGGAACCTGATCAGGTGATCCATCCCATTCCAGGAAACGTTTTTCAAAATAATTGGCTTTCTGGATAAAGGGCGTTTTAAGCTTTAGCCCGGGTGTGTTTTTCACATTTCCGACCGGCTTTCCGAATTGGGTAATGATCACCTGGTTTGTTTCGCTAACAATATATGTGCTGGAAAACAATAATATTAACAGCACAAGAATTAACGAGGAGTATAGTATGGCTTTTGAATTTTTCATGATCTAGTTGTTTTTTTCTTGTTCCTGCATCTGCATTTGTAATAATGGAATAACATTATTCCCTCCCTGATCGGTTATGATCTTATAACCCAGTGCCGGAATTACCTTTGACATCGTTTCGAGGTAAATGCGACGCTTCGTAACCTCAGGGGCTTTGATGTATTCGAGATACAATGCGTTGAACCGGGCTACCTCACCTTTTGCATTGTTCACACGCTCGGTGGCATAACCCTCTGCCTTTTGTACGGTCTCTTTTGCCTGCCCGCTGGCTTTGGGAATTACCTTATTGTATTCCGACTTAGCCTGGTTTATCAGGGTCTCCTTTTCCTGCTGGGCTTCATTTACAGCGTTGAACGCTGCCTTTACCTGTTCAGGAGGATTGACATCCTGTAATACCACCTGATCGATTTTTATACCCAGTGAGTACTCGGTACAAAGCGTTTGCATCTTTTTTTCAATGGCCTTCGCAATCTCGGTTCTTCCCACGGTCAATACCTCATTAACAGTGCGATCACCGACAATCTGCCGTACCGTGGCCTCTGATATGTCACGCAGTGTGGTTTCAGGATGTCTGACCTTGAACAGGTACATATACGGATCATTAATACGGTACTGGACAACCCATTCAACGTCAGCAAGGTTCAGATCACCAGTCAGCATAAGTGACTCATCCATTATGCCTTCACGCGTGTACGCCGTTCGGATCCCTCCCTGGGTTGTCCGAAACCCGAATTCCAGCTTCTGCTGACGCTCAACGGCAACCTTCTGGACTCTCTCTATTAAAGGGAATTTAAGGTTGAGACCCGGATCTGCCTTTCGGACATACTTACCGAAACGGGTAATGATGCCCACCTCTTCAGGCTCAATCTGAAAAAAGGCACTCCAGGCAAGAATGAAGAGAATAAGCAAAATCATTACAGACCTCCAATTGTGCAACAGTTTCCTGATGACTGGAGGCACGTCTAAGTTAATAGTTTGATTATTAGCCATTTGATCAAGTTTTGGTTCACACAATAGCAAATATAAGGATATTGTAAGAGAAGAAGAAGCTTTTCGCGAATACTTTAACAAGACCGGGGAATTAACATGGGCTCACGGGCACAGGGGAGAAAGACCTCAGTAAAGCTTGAGAGAAGCAGATGTACAATAAAAACTGGCAGCAGGACTTATCTTCTTGTATTGGCATGTTTGGATTCAGAGACAGCTAACAAAAAGGACTGCTTATTAAGATGAGAGGGATCAAGCATAAGGCCTGATACCTTTCGGATATCATTCACCCTTTTTAAATATTCTATGTCAGATTTGCTTAACATCAAATGCAAACAAATAATGCCCTAATTTACGTTATTAATAGTCACACTGGATTGAAATTTTGGCGAAACGCAGCGAATAATAGGTAAAAGGGCGTTTAGGCCGGATGAGGATTAGGTAATACTGAAAAAAATTCGTTCATTTGCAGCATTGATTGATTAAACAATGCAAGCAGTACTGCTGGCCGGAGGAAAGGGCACACGCCTGGCTGAATACACAAAGGAAATTCCGAAACCGATGCTGAAAATTGGAGATAAACCCTTGTTGCAGCACCAGGTTGAATTATTGAAGAAATACGGGATAACCGATATCATAATACTGGTAAACTATCTTAAGGATCCGATTATCGATTATTTTGGCGATGGCAGTACGCTGGATGTGTCCATTTCTTATTTCGAAGAAAGTAAGCCCCTGGGTACCGTGGGTGGTATAAAAGAAATTGAAGACCGTATCCATGATGATTTTCTTGTATTCTATGGTGATGTCATGGTAAATATGGACCTCTCCCGGTTCATAGCCTATCATCATAATAAAAAGAGCCAGTGTACACTGGCACTTCACCCGAACGATCATCCCTATGACAGCGACCTTGTTGAAACTGATGTTTCAGGCCGTATTGTTGCTTTTTACCCCAAACCGCATCCGGCAGATCTGACCTATCATAACCTTGTCAATGCGGGGGCTTATATTTTCAGTCCTGCACTTATGAAATTCATCGAAAAAGGTAAAAACGCTGACTTCGGAAGGCAGGTTTTTCCGGCGATCTGTAAAAAGATCCGGATGTATGGATATCACACCGCTGAATACCTGAAAGATATGGGTACTCCCGACAGGCTTGAACAGGTGAATGCCGACTGGCAGTCAGGCAAAATTGCCGCAGCCGGGTATGATCATAAAAAAAGGGCTGTCTTCCTTGACAGGGATGGCGTTCTGAATGTCGAGAAGAACTTCATCAGCCGGCCGGAGGATATGGAGTTGTATCATTTTACACCGGAGGCCGTTCGTCGGATTAACAACTCGGGATATCTTTCAGTAGTCGTAACCAACCAGTCAGCTGTTGCACGTAATCTGTGCACTCTTGACGAACTTGATGTTATTCACAAGAAACTTGAAACCGACCTTGGAAAAAAAGGTGCTTGGCTGGACGCCATTTATTTCTGTCCTCATCATCCCGATAAAGGATATCCTGAGGAAAATCCCGAATATAAAGTTGACTGTGATTGCCGTAAACCAAAAACCGGTATGTTTCGGCAGGCAGCAGAAGATTTTCATATCGATCTTGCCGGGTCATGGATGATTGGTGATTCCGAACGTGATATTCAGGCGGGTATAAACACCGGCTGTAAAACCATTGGCGTACGCACCGGCTATGGCATAAAAAAAACAACCGTTTTGCCCGATTATTTCTTTGAAGACCTCAGGGAAGCTGTGGATTTCATCCTTGATGAGCCTTACGAAGATCTTTTTAAGAAGATATTTGAAATATATACCCGGGAAAAGCACATGCCTTTTGTCATCTCTGTTGCCGGTAATGCCCGTTCAGGCAAAAGTACCCTGGCATCATACCTGCAGCTCAAATTCAGGGAAATGCAGGTGAATGCACTGAAGATTGAACTCGATCACTGGATTATTCCTGAAGACAGGCGGGGCAGTTGTCGTAATGTATATGACAGGTTTCAGATTAATAAAATAGTTGCTGACATCAACCGTTTAGTTTCAGGTGAGAAGATTGTTGTCTCGACCTATTCAAATCATCGGGAAAGATCATCACAATCCCTTGAATATTCATGCCTTGATTGCAGTGTTTTGATCCTCGACGGCATTGTAGCCTTTAGTCATGAAACACTGAGGGCGCTCTCTGTTTACAAGATCTTTATAGAAATACCCGAAGAGGTCTTTTACCATCGTTTTACACAGTATTACAGGTGGCGCGGAAAAACTGAAGACGAGATTAAGCAGCTGGTGGAAAAAAGAAAAACCGATGAATATCAATTAATAGAAAAAGAACGTAAATTTGCTGACCTTGTGATTAACCCACTCAGCGTATGATCATAACCCGGACACCATTCAGAATAAGCTTTGTCGGCGGTGGTTCCGACATGGAAGCCTTTTATTCGCGTCACCAGGGCGCTGTGCTTTCCACATCGATAAATAAATACATGTATATTTCTACCCATAAATTCTTCTTTCCTGACCAGATAAGGGTGAAATATTCACAAACAGAAACCGTAGACAAACTTAAAGATCTTAAACATCCGTTGTTGCGTGAAGCTATGCTGAAAACGGAGGTTAAGGGAGGTATTGAGATCAGTTCAATAGCCGATATACCGGCTGGTACAGGGATGGGATCTTCATCATCCTTTACCGTTGGCACCCTGCACAACCTTTATGCCGTTAAGCGCCGGTATGTTACCCATGAAACGCTGGCACATGAGGCCTGCGAGATTGAGATTGAAAAACTGGGGGAACCAATTGGCAAACAGGATCAGTATGCAGCAGCATTTGGCGGACTGAATGTTATATATTTTAATCCCGACGGAAGTGTAAGGGTTGACCCACTGTATATTAAGAACGAGGTTTATCAGCAGCTTCAGCGCAACCTTGTTATGTTTTATGTTGGCAATCAACGGAAAGCTTCTGATATTCTTACGGAACAAAAGAAAAAGGCTTCGCAGGCGGAGCAGTTCCATACACTGAAATCGATGGTTTACCTGGTATCGGATTTACGGGACAGCCTGTATAAGGAAAAACTTGATGATTTTGGCAGGATATTGCATGAAAACTGGATATTAAAACAAAAACTGGCTTCACAGATCAGCAATAGTGAAATTGAAAAAATATACAAGGCAGGGATTCAGCATGGCGCTTCAGGCGGCAAATTGCTGGGTGCCGGGGGTGGGGGATTTATGCTTTTTTATTGCGAGGAGAAAAAACAACAAAAGTTGTTTGACAATTTAAAACCACTCAGAAAATTTGATTTTGCTTTTGACCGTGAAGGCTCTAAACTAATTTATTATGCCGATGAAGAATTCTGAATTCCGCACTTATTTTTCCCGCGTTTCTGAAACACTTAACAAGCTTGATATACAAACAATTGAAAATTTCGTTGAACTGCTGCTTCAGACCCGTGATCAAGAGAAAAACATATTCATATTTGGAAACGGAGGCAGTGCTGCTACAGCGTCGCATGTGACCGGCGATTTTCTGAAAGGCATCTCATACGGACTCGACAAGCGTTTCAGAGTAATATGTCTGAGTGATAATGTTTCAGGATTAACGGCTATCTCAAATGACCTTGGTTATGATGAGATCTTTGTTGAACAGCTGAAATCTTATTTACAGCAGGATGATCTGGTGATCGGCATTTCCGGTAGCGGGAACTCAGCGAACGTCGTAAAAGCTATGGAGTATGCCGGCATGCAGGGCGCTAAAACGATTGCCTTGTGCGGCTATAAAGGAGGCAGGATCAGGGAGCTGGCTGACCTGGTTGTCCATGTGCCCATTAATGACATGGAAATTACAGAAGATATTCATGTTATTATTTTCCACGCCGTGAAGCAAGCTCTTAATAAAAAGCTCAAAGGCGAAAGCTATTCCATGGGTGACATTTATGATGCACGGGTGAAGGAGTAGGGGAGAGGGTTGAAGGTAAAAGGTATTCGGTATTCGGATATAATGGTTGTGGCCGTTGTGATTGTTATGGTTGTTGTGAGTGTCGTCAGTTGTCGGTTGTTGGCCTGCCTGTTGTCATATGGTCTGCTGGTCTGATGGTCTGATGGTCTTCTGGTCTGCTGGTCTTCTGGTCTGATGGTCTGCTGGTCTTCTGGTCTGATGGTCTGCTGGTCTTCTGGTCTGATGGTCTGCTGGTCT
>JAFGTR010000148.1 GCA_016934055.1 Bacteroidales bacterium
CCATGCCCCCCCTAACACCCTAACAGTCTGTAGCCTAACAGCCATATTGCCAACACTCAGTACCTCTCCCCCATGCCCACCCTAACAGCCTAACAGTCTGTAGCCTAACAGCCTAATAGAAAACATAGCCTAAACCCCTATATTATGAACTCCTTCGACTACTTCTTCGAAAACACCGGCAAGCTGGAGAAAAACTTCGTCCTCGGTCCCAAAGAAACCATAACCTACCGGGACTTATACAAACATTGTATAACCTTTGCCACCTGGCTGAATGAAAAGTTCGGAACAGGACAGAACATACTGTTGATCGGCCCAAATTCCGTTTTCCTGATCACGGCCTACCTGGCCATTATGAAATCAGGTAATGTCGTAGTGCCTTTGAATCCGGAGATCGAACAAAGCAATCTGGATTTCATCCAAGAAAAGTGTGAGCCCGTGCTGGTCATCTCCGCTGCCCAGCTGGCTGCAAAGTTGGATTATAAGGGAGTGCCGGTGATGGACGAAGTGGAGTTGAAGAATAGGCTACAGGCTAAATCCGGTAACCCAAAACCCACAACCCAAAACCCACACACTACAGCCTACAGCTTTGATCCTAATTCCCTCGCCGAAATCATCTTCACCTCCGGTTCCACCGGAGAACCCAAAGGCGTGATGATCAACCATAAAAACCTGATCGCCAATACAACATCCATCCTGAATTATCTGAAACTTACAGAACAGGACATTATGCTGGTAGTATTGCCCTTTTATTATTGCTATGGATTATCACTGCTGCATACCCACCTCAGGGTAGGCGGCAGCATTGTTTTAAACAACATGTTTATCATGATCGGCGGGGTGATCAATGATCTGAAGCGCTATAAATGTACCGGATTTGCAGGAGTTCCCACGCATTTCCAGGTATTACTCCGGAAATCTGATAGTTTTAAAACCACAGACTTTCCTGATCTTCGATATGTTACCCAGGCAGGAGGAAAACTTCACAACGCTTTCATCAGCGAATTTCTCGAAAATCAACCGAAAATCAAGTTTTTTGTCATGTACGGGCAGACCGAGGCCACTGCAAGGCTTTCATGGCTGCCACCGGAAAAGCTCCCCGAAAAGATAGGTTCTTGTGGTAAAGGAATACCGGATGTAGAGCTAAAAGTGGCAGACGAAAATGGCACACCTGTAAAACCCGGTGAAATAGGAGAAATCCTTGCGTATGGAGATAATATTATGCCGGGATATTACAAAGACCCCGAATCTACCGCCCAGACTATAAAGAATGGTTGGCTGCATACAGGTGACCTGGCCACCGTTGACGAAGAAGGCTATATTTTTCTTACTGCCCGGAAAAAAGAGATCATCAAGGTAGGCGGCAGGCGTATCAGTCCAAAGGAAATTGAGGATG
Organism: Bacteroidales bacterium; assembly: GCA_016934055.1. GTDB lineage: Bacteria > Bacteroidota > Bacteroidia > Bacteroidales > UBA10428 > UBA5072. The sequence continues at coordinate 1,394 of JAFGTR010000148.1, forward strand.
TAATTGTATCCATGCCCGAAGTGGTCGATTGCAGTATTGAAGCCGTTTTCGATGAAATACTGGGAGAAGCCATAAAGGCAACAGTTGTGGTTAAGGAAACAAGAGCAGCGGCAGTTACTGCAGATACAATAAAAGCATGGTGTGGTAAGAGACTTGCACCCTATAAAACTCCGCAGATTATTGAACTGAAAGATAAGATCATTATATCAGCAACAGGTAAGAAAATAAAGAAATAGACATAGATTGTGGCGGATCTGCCTGATTATTTTAAGTATTTTATGCAATTGATTGATGCTATAGCAATTATACGTTTTGATTTAATTCATTTTTTTCATCATTTTAGCAATTCGTAACAATTGAAATGTTACCTGTTAAGTTCATAATCATTTATTTGATATTAACGAAAAAAAACAAAAGATTGATCAAATTGGTATAATATATAAACCTCTTTATTATTCAAACGTATATATTTGCATTGTTTATTTTAGCCTAAAACCAAGTAAAATGAAACCATCACACAGTAATTCCTGTTGCAGTTATAATAAAAGAATATTGTTCATTCTATGTATAATTTTCCCGCTTTTTATATCCTCATGTATAACGCAACGCGACCTTCAATACATGCGTGATAAAGTTAAAACGCAGGATACATATAACGAAGCCAGTTTCCCTGAATATACATTGCGTCCGAATGATGCATTATATATAAAAATTAACAGCCTTGACGATCCCGCCTCAAATGTTTTTATGCAGACTGAGAACATATATACTCTTGATCCCTATTCAGCCTTTATGACTTCATATACTGTTGATAAGGAAGGTAAAATTCAACTGCCTGTAATCGGGAATATCCATGTAATGGGAAAAACGACAACGCAAGTGGCTGATATGATAAAGGATGCTGTTGTTAATATTCTCAGTCATCCGATAATCACTGTTAAACTGGTGAATCAATATGTATCTGTTTTGGGTGAAGTGAGTAGCCCGGGTCATTTTGTCTATTCTCAGGAAAAATTTACCATTTATGAGGCTATTGCTCTTGCAGGAGATATTAATATATATGGAAACCGAAAGGAAGTGATACTCGTGAGAAATGAAAACGGGAAAAATATCAGAACCAGTATCGATCTTACCAGGGCAGATATATTGTCATCCCCTTATTACTTTATTCAACCCAATGATTTTATTTATGTAAGCCCTTTACGAAAAAGATTCTGGGGCATGCAGCAGTTTCCTTTTGCAGTCATCATGTCTACTATATCAACTGCTTTAGTGGTCTATACCTTTATACAAACCCAGGCAGGAGAATAACTATAACAAAACTGTTTTCCTATGACACAACCACAACTCAACATAAACAGACAGGAAGATTCTGAATTAATAAAAGTTATCAGTCTCATTACACGGAACTATAAAATTTATCTTATTTGTCTAACAGTTGCCTTAATCATTGCCTTTTTTTATAACCATTATAAAATACCGGTATATAAAATTAAAGCATCTCTGATGATTCTTGAAGATAACCGCGCCCCGCAGAGCAACATCAATGAATTTATCAACAGTGAACTTTTTGGCCTTAACCAGGGAATTCAGAATGAGCTATATGTCCTGCAGTCAATTCCTGTTGTGGAACAGACCGTCAAGAATCTTGATCTTATGGTTAATTATTATCTGAAAGACGGATTTCAATATTTTAATGCCTATAAAAAATTACCAATCAGGGTACTTCAACTTCATAATCATATTCAGCCTGTTGGTGTCCGGTTCATGATTGCTATACATGACAGCAAGAGTTTTACAATCAAAGCCCATGAAAAGGATGTTTTTTTCACCAACATCCATTCAAATAGCGGAGGACATTACAAAAAGGACTGGACATTTCAAAAATCAGGCAGATTCGGAGAATTGATTGAAACACCTGAACTTGCATTTATTATAAGGCTTGATAGTAGTATCAGAACTTTTATTAAAGATGATTATGTATATGCTTTTGAGTTTACAAACATTTCTTCAAAGACAGATCAACTAAGAAACCAGCTTGATTTTCGTATAATTGATCAGGAAGCAACAGTTATTGAAATTGGATTGAAGACAACTTCAATTAACGAAGGTCTTGACATTGTCAATGAATTAATGGATGTTTATTCAACGCAGAATTTGAATCGCAAAAATCATATTGCTGATGTCACCATCGATTATATAGAGCGACAGCTTGGTGAAATATCCGATTCTCTTAGCCGGGCTGAAGATAACCTGCAACAGTTCAGGTCTTCAAGGCAGGTACTGAATCTTACCGACCAGGCTTCCGGTATGACGGCACAGTATATGACCCTTCAAAATCAACTGGCCGAATTGATGACACGCAAACGTTATTACGATTACCTGGCAGACTATATTAACAAGAATGACGATTTTTCAAATATGATGGTTCCTGCAGCCATGGGTATCGAAGACCAGATGCTGAATGAACTGGTATCCAATCTGGTTACAGCCCAGGCACAGCGATCAAATCTTATACAGAACCGGCAGGAAAAAAATCCGCTGGTTCAGCGGCTTGAAATACAGATTAATAATACCAAAAAAACCATTACAGAAAATATTATTGCAGTCAGAAAAACAACGGATATCTCAATTGATGAGATGAATAAAAGGATTAACCGGATTGAATCAGAGATCAGTCGTGTCCCTGTTACCCAACGGCAGCTTGGCGGCATTGAAAGAAAATACAGGCTGAATGATGCCATATACAATTATCTTCTTGAGAAACGGGCGGAAGCGAAAATATCCCAGGCTTCAAACCTGCCGGATAATATTATCGTTGAACCGGCCAATTTTGCCGGTATTCTGTCTCCCATTTCAATAAAGAACTACATGATAGCTTTTTCTTTGGGTCTTATTCTTCCCTTTCTGTTTTTTTATTTTAAAGGGATGCTCAATGATAAAATTGAATACCAGGGGAGGATAGATCATTTAACAGATGCACCGCTTATTGGAAAAATTCCGCACACAAGGCGAAAAACCATGAATGTTGTATTTGAATATCCCAAATCAAGGATGGCAGAAGCTTTTCGTGCTCTCCGCACCAATATTGAATACCGGTTTAAAGAAAAACCGCACAAAGTGATTCTCATAAGTTCCTGCATAGAACATGAAGGTAAATCTTTCAATGCAATGAATCTGGCCATGTGCTATGCTCAACTGGGCCGTAAAACTGTTTTAGTAGACTTTGACCTCAGGAAAAACACAAGTTATTTCTCTGAAAATGAGCTTTCCCCGGTCGGATTAAGTTCATACCTGATGAACACAGCAGATCTTCATGAAATAATTCAGCGTTCGCCACACCAAAAGTTGGATTATATCCCAACAGGCCCGATTCCTCCAAACCCGATAGAATTGCTGGCATCAGATGATACACGAAGTATGATTGATCTTCTTAAAGAACAATATGATTGTATCATAATCGACTCTGCACCGCTTGCACAAGTCTCAGATGCTTATTTATTGATGGATCATGCCAGTATCAGGATTATCGTAGCCCGGTACAATTATACATTGAAAAGAATATTTCATATGATCATGAATGATCTGAAGGAAAAAAACATAGATAATGTTTGTGTAATCCTTAATGATAACAAATTATACGCTGATCAGTATGGCTATGGTTATGGTTATGAAAAAACAAAGCGGGCTTAACGCATAATTTGATTGTTATTTGCTTGGAAGTAAAAAAAATACATATAGAAAAAAATCCTCAAACAATTAAAAAAAGTCACGTTCTGGTATTCGAAAGATACCAAACTGCACCATGAATAAGAAGTATGCCTTAAAACACATAAATTGATTTCTATTTCAGTTTTGCCATACAAGACTTTTCACCAGACTGCTGCAAAATAAACCAGGAACCGGATTAATTCCTTTTACTGGTTGAAGTTATTGGTTTGAATACTCATACAACTCATTTTTGATCCTTGCTGTTACTCCTGTGACTGGCGGGGCGAAGCTATAACAAAAATATACTATTACAGGCAAATTCATGCTTAAGAGACACAGGCAATTTAAACCAAAAAAGGTTTGATTAAAGAATAATGAGTTTGACTAAATAAACCCGATTTGAAAAACAATTCTGATTCAAGTAATACCACACAGGCCATATGGGTTGGCATAGGTCAGCTCAGTTCATTTTCCTTGTCAATAATAAACGCCGCAATCCTTGCCAGATATTTTGATAAAGCAGAATATGGCACATATAAACAAATCCTTTACATTTATAATATCTTATTGGTATTGTTCTCTGCCGGACTTCATGGCGCTCCTTCCTATTTTCTGCCAAGGCAGACTATGGAGCAAGGCAAAGACTTTATTTTCAGGCTTATAAGAGTATTTATTTTATTAGGATTTAGCTTTTCCCTATCTTTATTTCTTCTGGCTCCTGTTATAGCAGACCTGTTTAACAATCCCGATTTAACGAAAGGGCTCAGATTGTTTTCTATTACGCCAATGCTTATGCTCCCGACAAACGGGCTCGAAGGTGTTTATGCTTCACTTAGAAAGACACGTGTTATCGCAATTTATACAACGGCAACACGCATTTTTACTTTGATTTTGATTACTTTCCCGGTAATAATACTTAAAGGAACTTATATAACTGCTATATACGGATGGATTATTTCTTCTGTCCTCACCTGCATTTTAGCTATATACCTTATTTTAAGGCCATACAAAGATACTCTACGGCATACGACAAAATTCGGCTATAGGGATATTTTTAAATACAGTCTTCCATTAATGGTGGCAACTGTATATGGGATACTGATAAGATTCGCAGACCAGTTTTTTATCAGCAGGTATTATGGGACTGAAGTTTTTGCCGAATTCTCCAATGGATTTATTGACCTGCCTTTTGTATCAATGATGATAGGTGCAACCACTACGGTATTGTTACCGCTGTTTTCAAGATATAGTGAATCAGCAAGCGGAACAGGAAATATATGTCAGACATGGAAAAGTGCAACTGAAAAATCGGTAATCCTGATATACCCTGTTCTGGCATTTTTTATTTTTAATTCAAAAAGCTCTGTAATAGCGCTCTATGGAGAACAATATGCCATATCTGCCAGCTATTTTATGATAGGTATGCTTATTGGTTTTTTCAATATCATTGTATATAATCCTGTTTTGTTTTCAATGGGAAAAACCAGATTATATGCCAATATGCATTTAATCCAGGTAGCATTAATATGGATTACAGGTTATGCTGTGGTCTTTTTATCAGGAACCCCAATTTTATATGCATCTCTGTCACGTCTGTTAACTATTGCACAGGTTTGTGTGGGTATATTGTTTGCAACAAGGATTCTTGGAATTAAACTGAAAGATATAATTCCATTTAATATAATGCTGAGGGCCCTTCTTCATTCTTCGTTAATTTGTGGAATTGTTGCATGGCTTGTGGGGCTACTAAATCTGAATGTGTTCATAAGACTGGGTTTGTCAGGGTTAATCTCTGCCGGCATTGTACTTTTCACAGGTGGCCTTTTCGGTATCCATTACCTGGCAACCTTGAAATCAATGCTGGTTAATATACCCGGGTTCTCATATATGCAAAATATGTTTGAAAGAATGCGTTTTCTCCGGTAAGGAATGGCTTAACATATAATACTATTAGAGATTATTGGATACTGATTTATGGATAAAAAAAGAGTTTTAATCATTTCAGCGAGTTTTTTTCCTCAGAATTCACCCCGTTCCTTTCGCACAACGGAACTGGCAAAAGAATTGTCGCGACAAGGACATGATGTAACGGTTTACATACCTGCAGAAGGAAGAGATTATTCATCATTCATGGCTGAACATGGACTGAAAATCAAAAGTCTTGGCAGACTAAAATGGAAGGAGATTACTCTTAAAGGAGGCAGTATTCAAAGGTTATTAAGAAGAGCAATAAACAGAGCATTAAAGCTGTTTTTTGAATGGCCTGATATTCAATTCTTATTCAAGATACCCAAAATACTGAAGTATGAACATGGTTATGATCTGCTTATTTCAATTGCAGTACCTCATCCCATACACTGGGGTGTAGCCAGGATATGGCACAAAAAGAAAGATATTGCTAATATCTGGATAGCTGATTGTGGCGATTCATATATGTTTGCCAGACTGGATACATTTAAAAAAATGTTCTATTTTAAATATTTTGAGAAATCATTCTGCAAAAAGTGTGATTTTGTTTCTGTACCGTTTGATGCAATGCGTACACAATTTTATAAGGAATTCCGGTCAAAGATTGTCACTATTCCACAGGGATTTGATCTTACAAAAATTAAAAGATGCGATAAACCCGTTCAAAATGAAAAACCTACCTTTATGTTTGCCGGATCAATTATTCCCGGATTCAGAGATTTAACACTATTTATTGATTTTCTGAAAAACTACAAAAACGATTTTCTGTTTATTGTCTATACCAATGAAAAAGGATGGTTTGAAAAATATAAAAACGATTTAAAAGGCCGGATTGATATAAGAAATTACATTGATCGCCTGATTTTAATATATGAAATGAGCAAAGTTGATTTTTTAGTAAATGTTGACACTGTACTGGACAGCCAATCAAACACTGAAGCAATACCCAGTAAATTAATTGATTATGCCCTGTCGGGTCGGCCTATACTCAATATTAACTCGCATAAACTCGATATTGAAAAAGTGAAAGCCTTCCTCTACGGAGATTATTCAAAAGCAAGAGTAATAGATATCACCAGGTATGATATTAAACTTGTAGCAAAAAATTTCACAAGCCTTCATGTTACTAATTAAATGGCAGAACAGACGGTAGATGTTAAATCACCTGTCATTACCGACAGGCGTAATGAAGCAATTCATTATCTTGCCATGCTTGTCTGGCCATTTGGGATAATGATTGATGCATTCCGACACTGGGAAAAGCCATGGTCAAAAAATGTCTTCTGGCTTTTCTGTATCTTCTTCGGATATACTTTCATTATTGCGAAAAGCAGTTCATCTTTAGATTCTGCAGCAGTAGCCCGCCAATTTGTCAATTACACCCACGCAAATATGAGTCTGGGTGAACTATGGAGAACTTTCTATTCTGAAAGCTCTAATATTGTTGATATTGTTCAGCCCTTGTTGTTCCTTTTGGTATCAAGCGTTACGGATAATCCAACGATCCTCTTTACTGTCTTTGCTGTAATCTTTGGTTATTTCTATTCAAGAAATCTCTGGTTAGTGCTTGGCTATATCAAAGGGAATTTCAACATAGTACTTTTTGTCTTCTTTTTAACATTTGCACTGACTAATCCAATATGGAACATCAATGGTTTCAGGATGTATGCTGCTGCCCAGATTTTTCTCTATGGAACGCTGTCGTATCTTTTGGAAGGAAAAAGCAAAAAAATAATCTGGTCTGCAGTTTCTGTGCTTTTCCATTATTCTTTTCTGCTTCCGGTTGTTATTTTGTTTTTATTTACAATTATAAAAAACAGAATAAACATCTATTTGGGATTCTTTGTTTTGACAGCCTTTATCAAAGAATTGGATTTGCAAATGGTTAGATCTTTTTTATCATTTCTTCCACCTGTTTTCCAACTTAGGGTAGAAGGATATACAAGCACTGAATATGCTGCAGCAATTAGCAGTATCAAACAATCAGCAAGCTGGTTTTTACCATTATCGTCTAAATGTATCGCGTGGGTTACATATGGCATGTCATTGTTTATATATTTTTTTTACAGAGAAACATTGAAAGAAAGAAAGGACCTTATAACGTTGTTTTGCTTTTCTCTTTTGCTGTGTGGTTTTGCCAATATTATGAGTTTGATACCTTCCGGACACAGGTTTCTCAGCATTTCTCATTCTTTTATATTTCCATTATTTATCATATTTATATCAAATACACCTGTGACAAGGGGATTATCAATTATCAAAGGAATATCCATGCCTTTGCTCATATTTTATTGTTTGATAACGATAAGATTAGGAATGGAGCATTACGGTTTAATGACTCTGTTTGGGAACCCGATATACGCAACTTTTTCAGATTCAGTTCCCCTGATAGAGGGAATTAAAGGTCTTTTCTAGTTTTAATTTCAATGGCAGAATAATAATGATATTTAGCAACGTTTGGTAAGCTTCAGACCAAAGTCATTATTCTCACAGAATAGTACAATTTAATGATTAAACAGAATATTTCCCGAAACCTTAGAAATATAACCGGTTGGCGCACAAAGCGAAGAATTGTTGTTTTTGAATCGGACGATTGGGGGAGCATCCGGATGCCTTCAATGGATTCATTTACCAGGTTAAAAAAGCTTGGCGTAGATCTTGAGTCTTTTGATTATGCCATCTGGAATTTAAATGATACACTGGCAAGCCGGAAAGATCTTGAATTGTTGTTTGAATTACTGGCCAGCCATAACGATAAGAATTACAATCCGTGTATTTTTACAGCCATAACTGCAGTGGCAAATCCAGATTTTACAAAAATAAGAAACAATGGTTTTCTGAAATATTTTTATGAGCCATTTACGGAAACCTTGAAAAAATATTACCCGAACGAAAATGTTTTCGGAATTTGGAAAGAAGGCCTTGACAAAAAAGTGTTTTTCCCCCAGTTCCATGGACGTGAACATTTAAATGTTTCAGCATGGCTGAAAGCCTTAAGAGCTGGTCAGAAAAATGCGTCCCTGGCTTTTGATGAGTGTCTGTGGTGTTATGTTCCTGATAATAAAGATAAATTGAAAATAACAAACCAGGCTGCATTTCAATTGACTGATATGGCTGATCTTTCGGAACACAAGAAAATATTAACGGAAGGACTTGATCTGTTTCGTACATTATTCGGATACCATGCAAGGTATTTCGTTCCTCCCAATGGTGTCATAAATAATACTCTGAACAATACTATTTCAAAGAAAGGAATCGAGATCAGATCAACTTCAAAAATTCAGTATGAAAGTACAGGCCCGGGAAAAACCAGGAAGGTCATCCATTGGTTGGGTCAGAAAGATGTAAGCGGCATAAGATATATTATAAGGAATTGTGTTTTCGAACCCTCTGATCCATGTAAAGATTGGGTTGACAGTTGCCTTGCCGATATTCAAACAGCATTCCGGTGGAATAAACCTGCCATAATTAGCTCTCATCGCGTGAACTATATCGGAACCCATAATACCAATAACAGGGATAACTCGCTGTTGAAGCTTCAAATCCTGCTGAAATCAATAAAACAAAAATGGCCTGATATCGAATTTATGAGTACTGACAAGTTAGGGACTATAATGCAGGAATCAAAAAAATAACAATTATTTCTGTTTTCAGATTTAGCAGGCATATCTTTTGCCCCGTTTAAGATTATTTCCGGATATTCATTGGGTAAGTGAAATATTTATTTATTATGAATCATTCCCGGATACTAAGAATTTATAAAGTATGATAATAAAGATTATCATAAACAGAAGTCTTCCCATAAAAGAAAGAGTAAAAAAGTTAATTGCATATTTACTCAGCAGAAGAGGAGCATCGATATTATGGAAGAGGGAGTTCAAGATAATACTTAAGCATCAACCTCTATGCAGAAAACCGGTTGAGAAATCAATCGAAAATGCACACAGATTATACTGGAAACCTTTTCGAAGCAGGATCAACATGGCAACCCTAAGGGATACATTAAGGATTTCCGGAATAGCTCATCCAAAAATTATCCCGGAGGAGGTATATGTCACAGACATTGAGCCGACTCTGAATTCATCACCCACTGTAGATTATCTGTCCAATAAAAGTCTATATAATCATTGGTTCCCAGGCAAGGTATTCCCGCATGATTTCTTGCATAATATTGACGGTGAATGGCTGGATCATGAATTGAATCCTATATCACCTGAAAGAGTTAGTCTTTTAGCACAAGAACTTCCATATCCTGTAGTCTTAAAGCCAAACAGAGATTCATATGGAGGTAAAAACATTTATTTTCCACGAGATGTTGATGAACTAATGAATCTGGTAAAGAAAAGAAAGAACTTTCTTGTTCAGGAAAAAATTAAGCAGCACAGTTTTTTTAATCAATTTAATCACCGCGGACTGAATACAATTCGTGTAAATGTATACCGTTCAGTTTCAGATAACAAATTGCATATAATTAATATGGCCATGAGAATGGGTGTCGGCGGTTCCCTGGACAATGTAACCTCCGGCGGCATCGTAACCAGGATTAAAAAAAATGGTTTTCTGAATGGGTGGGCAATTGACAAATACGGAAAAAAATTCTTCAGACACCCTGATACCGGAGTTGATTTCAATATTCAGATACCAGATTTGATTGGTCTTCAAGAAATGGCCTTGAAAATAGCCGGCAGAATCTTTTATGCACGGTTGATTTCATTGGATTGCTGTTATGATACTGATGAAAACTGGAGAATGATAGAAGTTAACCTTTTTAGCGGTTCTATTTGTTTTGCACAGCAACACGGAGCCTTGTATTTTGATGAGTTTACTGACGAAGTTCGTGATTATTGCATAAAAAATCATTGGGCTTTGGTATAGTAAACGAGGTTCAGAATAAGCATTCTTTAATACATAATAGTAAATTACGGCATTTTATCTCGATCCATTTTTTCTTTGACCTGCAATAGATATTGGTGTAAAATGTATTTAAGATGATCACAAATAAGCTATGTCTAATGATTCCAGACCTTGGTGTAGGAGGGATGGAGAGGGTACTTGCTGAATTGGCAGATTATTTTTGTCTGAAACCACAAACAGAAGTACATATAATAATGTACTCCGGCAAAAGAGAGATCTTTTATCCAATATCAAATCCCATCAAAGTGCATATTCCAGATTTCAAGTTCAATAAAAGATACCGGATTTGGTTTTCAATCAGGACATTGTTCTTTTTAAGAAAAAAGATAAAATCCATTCATCCCTCATCCATTTTAAGTTTTGGTGAACTCTGGAATAGTTTTGTTTTATTATCCTTATTGGGCTTGAAATATCCCACTTACATTTCTGATCGCTGTAAGCCTGATAAAAGCTTTGGATATTTTCACAATATACTTCGCAAATGGCTGTATATTAAAGCAAAAGGCATAATTGCCCAAACAGAAACATCAAAAAAGATCTATTTAACACAGTTTAATCATCCCAATATTCGTGTTATCGGAAATCCAATCAGGATGATCAGGCAGCCAGATCATGAAGATAAAAGGGAAAATATCGTTCTGTCGGTTGGACGGTTGATACCCACAAAGCATCATGATTTATTGATTGACATATTCCTCAGGATAGATATGCCGGAGTGGAAATTAATTATTATAGGAGATAATGAACCAAAACATGATATCATGGGAAATCTCAGGAAGAAAATCATTGAGATGCAGGCAGAGGACAAAGTTATTCTTACAGGAGACATTACCCATGTAGATGAGTATTATGAAAAAAGCAAAGTATTTGCTTTCACATCCAGCTCAGAAGGATTTCCAAATGTGATTGGAGAGGCTATGTCAGCGGGACTGCCAGTTGTCACTTTTGATTGTATGGCCGGGCCATCTGAAATGATAGACAACGATATAAACGGTTTTCTGGTGCCCTTATTCGACACCGGGCAATTTGAAAGAAAGTTAAAATTGCTTATGACCGATAAAGAATTAAGAAGCAGATTAAGTAAACATGCTGAAGAAAAAATAAGGATATTCTCAATTGACATAATAGGAGAAGAGTATTTTTCATTCCTAACCGGTAAAAAATAATTCAACTACAGGATCATTATTGTCCGGTTAACTGATAATAGAATACATACTGCTTAAATTAGTAAATAATAGTCTGTGCTGTGAGATTAAAGAAATTACTTACCAGGCATATAATTGACATATTGGGTTGGAAAACGCCAGAAAAAATAGTTGTGATTGAATCAGACGACTGGGGAAGCATACGTATGCCTTCCGGTGAAGTTTATAATAATCTTCTCAGACAAGGGTATAGTGTTGAAAAAGATCCTTTTTTGAAATATGATTCCCTGGCCTGTGAAAGCGATCTGATCAATTTGATGGAAGTACTTTCTTCCGTTAAAGATAAAAACGGAGATCATGCCAAAATGACGTTGAATACGGTAATGGTAAATCCGGATTTTGATAAGATCAGAGGATGTGATTATCAGGAATATCATTATGAATTATTTACCGAAACACTTGCTAAGTACCGTAGTCATAATGGTTCATTCCCGCTTTGGCAGGAAGGTATTCGAAAAAAGCTATTCCATCCTCAGTTTCATGGAAGGGAACACATCAATATTGACCGTTGGATGCAGGCTTTACAAAAAAAAGATAAAAATATTATTGAAGCATTTAAACACAACATGATAAGCATCTCTTCCGAGCCTTTGGGAATGACCTATGGTTACATGGAAGCATTGGATTATTACTCCCATAAAGAAAAAGAAAACAAACTGGTTATTCTTAAAGACGGACTTGATCTTTTCCAAAAACTATTTGGGTATTGCTCCAGATCATTTATGGGAAATTGTTTTATATGGGATGATGAAATGGAAGAAACTTTACATGATAAAGGAGTAGAATATATACAGGGTATAGTACTGCAGTTTAAGCCGAAAATTAAAAAAGAGAAACATGGTTATAAAAAGATCTTTCATTACACAGGTCAAAAAAACGCTCTGGGACAAACTTACCTGGTGAGAAATGCAGCCTTTGAACCTTGTTTGAATGGGGCTTATGATGTTGTTGACACTTGTCTGAAAGAGATTGGTTTAGCTTTCAGATTTCATACACCAGCTGTTATAAGTGCTCACCGGCTGAATTTTATTGGCAATATAGTCCCCGAAAATCGAGACCTTAATTTGAAAAGTTTTAAACGCCTTCTGAATGAAATAATTAAAAGATGGCCGGATATACAATTTATGTTCTCAGATGAGCTTGGAGACAAAATCCGCGACAAATCATCAAGCCTTAAAACGAAAGGCAGCTATGAAAATTCTGCAAATAAACACATCGGTTAACACAGGATCTACAGGTCGAATTGCTGAAGACATTGGAAGAATGCTCATCAAAAAAGGCCATAAAAGTTATATAGCCTATGGAAATATTAACAACAATAGTAAATCAGATACAGTAAAGATTGGGAACAGAATAGATTTTTTATTCCATGTACTGAAATCCCGCCTCTTTGACCGCCATGGGTTCGGCTCCGCAAATGCCACCAGATCCCTGATCATTCAAATTGGCCGGATAGATCCAGACCTGATACATCTTCACAACATCCATGGGTATTACCTGAACAGCAGAATATTGTTTGAATACCTGAAAAAAAAACCAAGACCTGTTGTATGGACTTTTCACGATTGCTGGCCATTTACCGGTCATTGCAGCCATTTTGACTTTGTAAATTGCTATAAATGGCAGGCAGAATGTCATCATTGTCCAAATGTTCATAAATATCCCAAAAGCCTGATTGTTGATAATTCACGAAATAACTTCAGGCAGAAAAAAGAGTTGTATACCGGACTCGAAAATGTGACCCTGGTCTCTCCCTCTGAATGGCTTGCCGGATTTTTAAGGGAATCTTTTCTTTCGGATTATGAAATCGGGGTTATTCATAATGGCATTGATCTTGAAAAATTCAAGCCCGCATATGATAAAATAATAATGAGTAAATACAATCTTAAAGAAAAATATATTCTTGGAGTTGCCAGTAACTGGACTGAAAAAAAAGGCATCAGCGATTTTATCAAATTGCGTGGTATTCTTGACTGGCATATTGATATTCTATTAATCGGGCTTAAGCCAGAACAGATCAGTTCTCTTCCCGAAGGAGTAAAAGGTATTTCGCGTACCGAAAATACGGATGAGATAGCTATGCTATATTCAGGGGCAGAGGCTTTTGTAAATCCAACTTATGTCGATAATTTCCCGACTGTTAATATTGAGGCCCTTGCATGCGGTACTCCGGTAATTACATATAATACTGGTGGAAGCTCGGAGACCATTGATGACGATACCGGCATAGTGGTAGGAAAGGGCAATGTTAAAGGATTACAATCTGCGGTGTCTGAATTAATGCTAAAGGACCGTCAGTCTTTGGCTGATAAGTGCAGAAACAGAGCCGAAGTGTTCTGCAATTCAAAAAACATGTGTGAAAAGTATATTACTTTATATGAAAAACATATCAAAGCTTGCTGATGAGTATTGCCAAACAACCAGGCCATGTCTTTTGCTATATTAAATATATAATGCTACTTTCACTCTTTCTAATTCAGCATTTGCGATAAGGCTTTTTCTTAATGTTTTCTGAAAAGCATTATCTCAAATTCATACCATGATTAGTTTTTACAGAAAATACTTCTTTTTAAGGGTACGTCAGAACTGGTTTACATGTAATTGTAAACTATCCGATATTTTTTCACTTAAAGCCTATGTTTTTGTTAAAAACATAGAACACGAAAAAATATGGGGAATAAAAAGAATATCATATACTATCGAAAATTCGTTGGTGCCAGACAAAGATGTTATTTTCTCGGGTTTTAAATCATCTACAAAATATGATATCAGAAGGGCTGAAAAAGAAGGTATAGACTGCTATTTCCACGAAGATATTGATGCTTTTGTGAAATTTTACAATGCATTTGCAAAAGAAAGAAAAATTCCACCAACGAGCCGTCAGCGAATGATTGAAATGGGTGAAAATCTAAAACTGAGTTTTGCATTATTTAAAGGACAAGTTTTATCAGCACACAGCTATGTAGTGGATAAAGATATTGGGGTAGTTAGGTTTTATCAATCAGCTTCATTAAGATTTGATAGCCATTTTGATCCGGCGAAAATCGGACGATCTAACAAACTACTGCAATACAAGGATATGTTATATTTTAAGAAGAAAGGTTTTAAAATCTTTGATTTTGGTGGTTATACAGAAAATACGAGAGATAAAGGATTAATTGGAATTAATCAGTATAAGCTTTCCTTTGGAGGTAAAATTACAACTTGTTACAGTTGTTACTCCATTGGTTACTATATAATTATGAGGTTAGCTGAGCTTTTGGAATTGCTGAGAAGATGAAATCAGACTTTCATTTTACGACCAATCTTTTAACCCACAATCCAAAGTCAGACTGATTATAATCACTCAACAGCATTTTTTCTAAATGAATATTCTGTTTATTACGATTGCCTGGCCTAAATCAGGGGAGAGAAATTTATACACCGACCTGATGGATGAATTTGTATTGCAGAAACATAATGTTTATGTTATTGGAACACAGTATGATGAACTGCCATCGGATAATGAAATAAAAGATGAAAACGGAATAAAAGTTTTACGGATAAATTCCGGAAAAATCAGGAAGACTTCTCATTTGCGCAAGTTGTTTTCTCTTCTAACCTTGGGGAACAAAATGCTTAGAGGTATAGAGAAGCATTTTCCGGATATTGTATTTAATTTGATCATAAGCCCAACACCCCCGATAACATTATCAACATTGTATAAAAAGCTGAAGCATAAATATAACGCCAGATTTTATCTTTTATTAAAAGACATTTGGCCTCAGGGTTCTGTAGACCACGGCGTTTTTAGCAGATACAGTATTCCCTGGTTATTCTTCAGACAACATGAAATTCGCACTTATAAAACTGCAGACTATATAGGTTGTATGTCTCCGTTGGGAGCAGAATACATACTTTCAAAAAACACATATATTGCAAGAAATAAGGTCGAGGTCTGCCCGAATTGTATTCAACTGAACAATAATATTGATGAAAATGGCGGAGAAAAGATCCGTGCGAAATATGGGATTCCGGCAGATGCATGTGTGTTTATATTCAGCGGCAACCTGGGAATCGGACACGGTCTTGGATTTTTAGTCGAAGCAATTAAACAATTAGCTGATTACCCAAAAGCCTTTTTTGTGATCGGGGGTTCTGGAACTCATTTCCGGTTTCTTGAGGATAAGTTAAAGGAATTCCCGCACAAAAATGTGTTTTTATATAACTGGCTGCCCAGTGATGATTTTAACCAGATTTTGGCCGCTTGTGATGTCGGACTCATTCTCCTGTATAAATATACTGTACCTCAATTCCCATCCAGATTATTAAGTTACATGGAATACTCCAAACCTATACTGTGTGCAGTTAACCAATATACTGATATTGGAACAATTGTTGAAAATCATGGCTGTGGCTGTTCAACAATTCATGGCAATATAAATGAGTTTATTTCTGCCATAAAATATTTTTCAGAAAATAAAAGTGAACGACAAAGGATGGGGAAAAATGCCCGAAAATTATTGATTGACAATTACACTGTTGTACATGGTTATAAAATCATAATGAATCACTTTAAGAACCAGTATATACACTAAATGTTAATTTGGCATTTAAACATACTTGTATTTCATTAGGCTCTTATATGGAAAAATATTGTTAGTAGTTATATCAGTTCATTACTAACTAATTAAAAAACAATATAATATGAATAATGTGCAAA
>JAFGTR010000022.1 GCA_016934055.1 Bacteroidales bacterium
CAGACCATCAGACCATCAGACCATCAGACCATCAGACCATCAGACCATCAGACCATCAGACCATCAGACTGCACGACCTGCCTCAGGCTGACAACCACAACAACCACAACTCACAATCGATAATCGACAACCAGCCTATCCCCCTCTTCGCCTCGTGTCAAATAACTTGTATGTAACAATTCCGCCGAGAAAACCACCAATATGTGCCCAGAAAGCTATCCCGGTGGCATTTGAGGAAAGCATCAGTGAGCTGGCGCCACTGATGAGCTGACCAATGAACCAAAGCCCTATATAAATGATGGCCGGAATAGGTATAAAGAAAGGAATAATAAATATAGGTATGAAGGAAAGAATATTGCTTTTGGGAAACATAAACATATAGGCCGCCATCACCCCCGAAATGGCTCCTGAAGCGCCAATAGCCGGCACACCAGAATGCCGGTAGAGTATAAAATGCGAGAAACTGGCTATTAAACCACACAGGATGTAAAACATGAAGTAGCTGATTTTACCCATGCGGTCTTCTACGTTATCTCCGAAAATGAACAATATCCACATGTTGGATATGATATGACCCCAACCACCATGCAGAAACATGTTTGTAAAAAAAGGCCTTAAAACAGTTATGCGTATTTCAGCAAGGGAGGTTAAGCCTCCAAGCCTCACCTGATCAGGAATTAAACCATATTTATAAATAATGGCCTCGGCCTGCTGTTGATTAAGGAAAAATACTTCAAAAAGGAAAATTCCAACATTCACTATGATGATAAACCAGTTGACGATCGGAAAGCTTTTTGAAGGTATGTTATCACGTAAGGGGATCACCGGTTTGGGTTTTATGCTGATAATAACAAGTATAAGAATTTATTTTTATACTTTCATTATGAATGTCTTTAAAAATATTGTGACAATTGTTGAGCCATATTACTTTTGCTGAATTTTTCCGGTATTGCTTTATTGTGAATAAATCCATAATAATGCAAACTCAATCAGGGTATCCCGTCCTGCTCTTTTGTCAATGGGCCAGAGGGTTACACGAAAATCAGGAGGCACACCGTTTTCGAGGTTAAGTCCGTCAGGCCTGAGAGCATAATTTGAAGAATACCTTACAGCCCATCCGTTGGGCAGATCAAAAAACCGGGGCTTTCCGCCTCCACCTCCTGTTGTGTCACCAACAATGTTTACGTTTGGCAAGACCGACATGCGCGAAACAAACATATTGGCCGAACTGAAACAATAGCGGTTGGTTAAAACAACAACAGGACCTGTAAACTGTAATTTTCCTTCAGGACTTACATACACTTCCTGAGCGGCAGAAAAATCGGCATGTCCTGTCCCGGTTTTGTAATAAATGAGTTCAACCAATGTTTTTTTTGTGACAATCCGGCTTTGAATGCGGGTTATGTTCTCGCTGTCACCTCCGCCATTGTTCCTGATATCGATGATGATGCCTTTCATATCTTTAAAAAGGTTGATCACAAAATCAATTTCTTCATCAGAGATGTCCATGGTAAAACTTGAATAATAAATATATCCCACTGAATCAATAATACCGTATAACAGGGGACCTGATGATTTTAATGTATATTTAAAATAGGAATAGGAGATAAGGTCAAAATCGAAATATTCAGGATAACGGGGGCTGCCGTTACATTCAGACCAGTGCGACCAGCGTTCTCCATCGATGAGGTTCACATGACCATCATGCAATTCACAAAGCATCGCATGAAGCACATCCCATAATTCATATTGTTCCATCTGATCATATATTAAAGCTTTGTATACATGATATAAGGAATCCCAGTGAATGTTTTTCATGGTGAAATAAGCATAATGCTCATCCAGCTCTTTCCAGCAAACCTCAAAGGTGGCCATGGGTGTGTTTTCCGGACTGTCATCAAGGAATATCTTTTCACATGATAGTATAGCAGGTAAAAGCAATATTAAACCTATGAGCTTCTTAACGGTTTGCATTTAATGTAGAATTAAGGAAAAACATGCGTTGTGCATAGCCTGAATCATATCGTCACCGTGTTTCAGATGATGAAAGTCCCAACTGTAAAGCAGCATAAGCGATAGCTTTTTGCATAATGCATATGATATGCCCGTTTTACAGGTTATCCGCTGAAATCTGTTTAATGTCACCATTTCACCTCCTGCCATATAATCCCAGGCAGTAATACCTGAGAGTTCTTTGTCAAGCAGGTTTTCAGGCATACTGGAGCCATAAGCAGGATAAACAATATAAGCTGCAATGGAAAAGTCAACCTGGCTGCTGACCTGCCATCGGCATTTTTCACCTATTGACTGATGCACAATTAAAGCCGGCCCGATCGAACTCTGATAACAATAGTAAAAATTATCGCCATAATAGTTGCGCTTATAAAAACCAACGGAAGAACTGAACTTCCCTCCCGGAAAAAACTGCCTGTGTGTGTTTGTTTTGTTTTTCAGCTTTCTTACATATGTGTAGTCTATGGCACCTGCTGTTAATGCCGTATTTGGTCTTGCTGTGCCGGATGAAACATCCATATTCAGCTTTCCTTTACCGAAAAACAGTGAAAGCTCATCAATATATGCAGATGTTTCAGTTGTGATACTCAGTGAAGCCAGTCCTGTAATACCTGTATAGGACATTACAGAAAAATTATTGTCGTGTATTGTTACATAAGAGATTCCTGCTCCGGCTGAGAATAACAAATCTTTTTCGCGGGCATCAACATTAATGACAAAAACAAGAATAATTACAGATATGATTATTGTTTTTGTCCTGTGCATAAATAGAAAGGTTTTTATGATAATACCAGGTCATAAATGTAGTTAATTTGTGCCTTATGGCAACTACACTTTGAGATGAAAAGCGAAAAACAGAAACTCAGAGAAGCCAGGCAGATGGTGTTCTATTCTTTTTCCCCGAATTTGTATCGCAAACCCCAGGAGCTTTGAAGAATAAAATCATTGTCAAGGTCAAGCATGGGTTCAAATTCAATATGCAGCGAAAACCTGTTAAATTTTTCAAAGGGTGTGAACTGAACGCCCACAGGCAATACCGGTCCGTTAAAATAATTGATAATCGCACCGGCACCGATATATACAGCATGCCTGTCTTTTTTCACCAGGTTAAAACATACCACAAGTTCAGGTGAAATATCCCCGATTGAAGTATTGCTTAAAAATCTTGATTCTATCCACCATCTGTCTGTAATATTATAGGCCAGTCCTATTTTGGAAAGTGAGGATGAATAGAAGGAAATGCTAAGCTGTGCGAAGCTTTTACTGCCAATAATCAAGGCAGTTGTTATAACTAATAGTCTGATTAAAGTTTTCATAGAGTGGGGGGGTATTATTTGGTGATTTGGTGATTTGGTGATTTGGTGATTTGGTGATTTGGTGATTGAGTTATTTGATGATTTGCTTTGTTAATGATTAAGTAATTTGGTATAATTCATTGAAAATATATCAAATATCCTGCCAATCTTATTTTGCATCCCGTTCACACATCATATAAGGGTAAGGCCAAATTAATATTTTAGAGAAGAATTATAAGAGTAAAAAGGCAGGTTTGTGAAATTCATCATACTCTGTTATTTTGAGGAAGCGATTAAACCACCAAAAACAGCACCAAAAAAAATACTTGATAAGGGATTTGATGTGATCGGGCAGGAACCTGTGCGGCACCCCACCAGCTTATAATATAAAAACCCGGCTATTCCGCCGATGACTATGCCTAAGATAATGCGCAGTACCATATTTTTAAGAAGTATTTTTATCTTTTCCATTCCAATGCATAATTAAAATATAAATATATAGATATCTATATACAAAGATATTATTATTAATAATAAACTTGACAAAAACCTCAACATTTTCCAGACTGAGTTGTTAAAAAATTAAATAGCATTTGCAGAAAAGAATAAATATTGTGAAAAGAATAATTCTCATATTGTTTTCTTTTTTTTATTTGGTTGCATTAACAGGTTTTCCGCTTACGGTGCATTATTGTCATGGCAGTATTGAGTCAGTTCAGGTTTTTTCTCCTGAAAAAGAGTGTTGCTGTGATTATAACGAAATGTCGGAAAACTGTTGCCGGAATGTGCATTACTGGCTGAAGGCCGGAACAGATGAACAATTGTCAAGCCCGTCATTGTATCCGCCTGTTTGTTATGCAATGCTGGCAATGGATTGGCAACTTAATGATTATAATATTTCATCAGAAACAAAGCTTTCTGAAACTTTGTTTTATGATATTCCACCGCCTCAGCCGGCGCCCAAATGGCTGATGAATTGTTCCCTTACCTTGTACGGATAGTCTTTTGATGCATTCGGGCATGCCCTGTTTAGTAATTGTAATCATGCCCCGACAGGACTTTCAGCACCCTGCCGGATTATGACTACATTATATCCTCGTTGAAAAAACTGAAATCTTTCAATACTATTCAACGGGTAAGAAATTGTTGAATTTTTTCATCATCAAAAGAATACAGTATGAAAACCACAATAAAAATATTAATGCTTGTATTTATTGGCACAATGAATACTGGTAATTCCTATACACAGGAAACCAAAAGGGTTGATACCACACAATTCCATGTTTCGGGTGTTTGCGGGCAATGCAAAACCCGGATAGAAAATGCAGCTTTTATAAAGGGCGTTAAATGGGCTCAATGGGACGTTGAGACCGGAGTTCTTTCAGTCATTTACCGTTCTGATAAGGTTGAGCCTGATGCTGTTCATAAGGCTGTTGCCCGGGCAGGTCATGATACAGAAAAATTCAGGGCTCCGGATGAAGTTTACAGTAGATTACCCCGGTGTTGCGCCTATCGGGATGGGGTCTCTGTTCATTGATTCAGTGTATTGTGAAACAGAAAATATGGCTCTCGTTTCTTTTCGCATCCTTCTTCTTCACTCTTTTGGCGCAAAGAGATGAAATGCATATACGGGGCAGGGTATTGGAAGAAACCGATGACAGGAAGAAACAACCGCTTATAGGGGTAAATGTTTATTGGTCAGGAACTCAGATTGGTGTAACCACTGATACCGGCGGATATTTCACCATTGCACCCGTCGGTGAAAACAATCACTTGGTTTTCAGCTATATCGGGTATCAAAACGATACTGCTGACGCAAGCGATAACAGATTCGTTACGGTTGTCATGAAAGGAAGTCTTGCCCTTGATGAGGTTAAAGTTGTTTATCGCCGGCCCGGTATGCAGATCAGTTCATTAGATCCGATTAAAGTTGAGAAGATCAATGAGAAAGAGTTGTTGAAAGCGGCCTGTTGTAACCTCAGCGAAAGTTTTGAGACTAATCCGTCTGTTGACGTTACTTATACTGACGCTGTTACAGGGACTAAACAGATTCAAATGTTGGGACTTGCAGGTCCCTACACCCAGATAACAAGGGAGAACATGCCTGATGTCAGGGGTCTTTCGGCCATTTACGGACTGACCTACATTCCGGGTCCCTGGATACAGGGCATCATGCTGAACAAAGGTACCGGTTCGGTTGTCAATGGGTTTGAGAGTATTGCCGGACAAATTGACGTTCATCTTCGTGACCCGGAATCGATGGATCCACTCTATCTTAACATATACGCTAATGAAGATGGCCGGGTAGAGGCCAATGTTGCACTGAAAGCTGACCTTCACGAACATCTCGGAACAGCTTTGTTATTGCATGGCAGCCATAATGCCATACGGCATGACAGGAACGAAGACGGATTTCTTGACATGCCCCTCTCTCAGCAATATATTGGCTTAAACCGTTGGGAATTGCACAACGACAACGGATCTCATGTTGAACTGGGTATCAAAGGTTTGTATATTGACAATACCGGCGGAGAGATTGATTTTTATCCTGACAAAGATGAAGGTATTTTTAAGAAATGGGGCATGAAGCTGGGCATGAAAAGGCTTGAAGGATGGGCAAAAGCCGGAAGGGTGAATTCTGAAAAACCCTGGCAAAGTGCAGGGTTGCAGCTTTCAGGTTTAATACATCAGCAGGATTCTTATTTCGGGCAGAATGAATATGATGCCGGTCAGCGGTCATTTTATGCCAACCTGATCTATCAGGGCATATTCAATAATACGGCACATAAATTCAGGACCGGTGTCAGCTTCCAGGCTGATCATTATGAAGAAAGACTGAACGATAAGGATTATATGCGTGATGAAATATTACCGGGGGCATTCTTTGAGTATACTTACAGTTATCTTGAAAAATTCAATGCTGTTGCCGGAATCCGTGCAGATCATCACAATCATTATGGTTTGTTTTTCACCCCCAGACTTCACTTACGTTATGCCCTTGCTGAAAAGACCATTCTCAGAGCCTCTGGTGGAAGGGGGCAGCGTACTGCTTCCATATTCTCTGAAAATAACGCCCTGTTGGCCAGTTCCAGGCAATTGGTTGTTCAGGGTGACGGAACTTCGAAGCCTTATGGGCTGGAAGCTGAGGTGGCCTGGAATTATGGGGTCAATTTCACGCAAATGTTTAAACTCGATTACAGGGAAGGCACTTTCAGCGTTGATTTCTACCACACTTATTTCCGGAATCAGATTGTTATTGATCTGGAACAAAGTCCGCAACAGGCTGTGTTTTATAACCTCGACGGGAAATCATACTCCAACAGTTTCCAGGTTCAGCTGGATTATGAGCTGATAAAACGTTTTGATCTGCGTCTGGCCTACCGGTGGTACGATGTTAAAACAACCTATTCGGGTGAATTACAGCAAAAACCCCTGGTATCACGCAACCGGGCATTCATCAATATGGCCTATGAAACACGCAACCATTGGAAGTTTGACGCTACGGTTAACGGGCAGGGTTCGAAAAGGATCCCTTCTACAGCAGGCAATCCGGAAGAGTATCGTTTACCTGAAAGGTCACCGGGTTTCGTGGTGGTGAATGCTCATATAAGCAAAACATGGCGTGAAAAGTTTGACGTTTATGCCGGCGTTGAAAACCTGTTTGACTACAAACAAAACGATCCGATCCTGGCCAGTGAACAGCCTTTCAGTGATTATTTCGACAGCTCGTTCATATGGGGGCCGGTTTTCGGGAGGAATGTGTATGTTGGGTTAAGGTACAGGATAAAATAATAAAGGAACCTTTGTTTAAATAGAAGTAAAGCTTTTTATAATTTTATGATCTCATAAATACAAATAAGCTGTCATTATGGATCAGTTTTTGGCTCCTGAGCTGCTGAAAGCACTGAAGGTATTTCAACGCGATGAGATTACCGGGTATCAAATTTATTCATGGCTGGCCAAAAAAATAAAGGGCGAAAAGAATGCTGCCGTCCTCAAACGATTGGCTGATGATGAAATGAGGCACTATGAGGTCTGGAAAAAATATACCGGAACTGAAATTTCACCTGACAGGATCAGGGTAATCATGTATTTTTTTATTTCGAGGATTTTTGGTATCACTTTCGGTATAAAACTGATGGAGCGCGGTGAAAATACTGCCCGTGACCGATACGCCCGTTACCTGGAATTACTACCTGAAACCAAAACCATCATGGATGAAGAGGACGCCCATGAGCAGCAGCTTATTGCCATGATTGATGAGGAGGGGCTTCAATATGCCGGTTCCATTGTGCTTGGTCTGAATGATGACCTGGTGGAGCTCACAGGAGCCCTGGCCGGATTCTCACTGGCCCTGCAGCAAACAAGGCTTATCGCCATGGCGGGACTGATAACGGGTATTGCCGCCTCCTTTTCTATGGCGGCCTCAGATTACCTGTCGAAAAAGGCGGACGATACCGGCAAAAACGCGGGGAAATCAGCAGCCTATACTGGACTGGCTTATCTTTTTACGGTTGCATTGCTTATTCTTCCTTACCTGATATTCAAAAACTATTTTGTATGTCTGGGACTTACGCTTACATTGGCCATCCTCATTATTTTGATCTTCAACTATTACATTTCAGTTGCAAAGGACTATAATTTCCGTCGCCGTTTTACCGAAATGGCTGTTATCAGCCTGGGCGTTTCAGCCCTGACCTTCGGCATCAGCTTTGTGATCAAGAAAGCGCTGGGGATTGATTTGTAGGTAATCAAAAGACCTCTATATTTCACGCACCCCGTGCGGGGTATAGCCGTCAGCTTATTTTAACGGCTTTTTAGCACCCAGGGCTCGCCCTGGGGATTCATACCTGTGATTTATATAAAATATCATTTAATCAACGAATTAGCGGACTTATAGTTTTGTGCTCTGAAATACACAGTTTTTCTTATCGCCAGGCATTAGGCCAAGGCAAAAGCTCGGGATTAAACTTTATATGTTTCTGAACGTTTTATGTTGGTATAACCAATAGATTTTTACTATGAAAAATAAAAGGGAGTTGTCACCAGAACAACATCAAAAACTAATCAGAACATTAAAAACCCGTTTTGAGCAAAACATGAACCGCCATATAGGGCTTGAATGGGCTAAAGTACAAGCAAAGCTGGATGCTAATCCTCAAAAACTGTGGTCACTCAATGAAATGGAAAGAACCGGCGGTGAACCAGATGTTATCGGTCATGATATAAAGTCGGGCGAATACATCTTTTATGATTGTTCAGCCGAAAGTCCCAAAGGCCGTAGAAGTCTTTGCTACGACCGTTTAGCAATGGAATCAAGAAAAGACCATAAACCGGAAAATAACACTATTGATATGGCTACTGCTATGGGAATTGAACTTTTAACTGAGGATCAGTATCGGGAGTTGCAGAAACTTGGAATTTTTGATACAAAAACATCGAGTTGGGTGAAGACACCTGCTGAGATCAGAAAGCTGGGCGGAGCAATCTTTTGTGATCGTCGCTACAACCATGTCTTCGTTTATCACAACGGTGCAGAATCATATTATGGTGTGAGGGGGTTTCGCAGTTCTTTGCGGGTCTGATTTTTTTAGAGACAAATAAGTTTGAATTTAAGAACGGATCACCCGGAAAATAATTTCCGGATATAAATTGTGAATGCTGTAATTGTCCTCTTGATTCTAACATAAATTGCCCTTGTTGACCTTTTGGCAAGATTTATAAGTATATTCAAATAACCGGTTCATTATATCAAAGCGTAAGTCTTTTAAACGCATAAGCAATCTGCTTATCAGTAAATGACACAATTGAGAATTGAAAGATATGGAACAACTTAGCAAATCTGGCTACAAAACAAGGTGTTATAGTTTACTGCAGTCTTTGTTCTCTTGTGAGGGTCAGTTCATTCTGGTTTCTTTTGTACATCTGCACAAATGAACTCTAAGATTTCTGCAACTATACGTACGCAAATACTTTTGGACATGAAGGTTTCGTATTTTTAACAGTATTGTTCAAAAATCATTAACTTAACAAATAAACAGTTCCATTAACCCAGTCAATAAATTAATTCTTTATATTTGTTATGAGAACAAAATGAGGTATTAACGCGAATTAAGGGTGGAAATGGTAAATTGTGGCCATAAAGGCACTAAGACAGAAACACAAATTTCATTCTTTGTGATACCTTCCTGTCTTTGTGTATTTGTTGCTAAAGCACTAACTCTTAATTCGGATTATACATAAATCTTTAATTTAATATTTAAACCTAAGGAGAAAAAGAAATGGCAACCAAAAAAACCTCTAAAAAGATAACCAGGGTTGGAGGCGGGGAAACTGCCTCAACATCACAGGAGACAAAAACTTTTGTGGTGACTGAAGAAAGCAAGGCAAAGTCAAGAACCTTTCGCATTATAGCGATTATTGCCTGGATTGTGGCTCTCGGCTTTGAAATATGGGCAATTCTGCTGCTCCAAAAACCACCCATCAACACCACTCTGCTGATTGTAATGATTGTAGCTGCCCTTATTTTTGCCGTTGTGGGTTCCCTGTTGTGGAAGAAGTCAAACAGGCTAAATCCGGCTTCTGAAAAAGACAAGGTTAAATTTTTCATTCAGAACCAATTAGGAGCCATTATCAGTGTACTTGCTTTTCTGCCCCTTGTTATCCTCATCTTCACAAACAAGGATTTGAGCGGAAAACAAAAAGGTCTTGTCGGCTCAATTGCAGTCATAGCATTATTGATTGCAGGTTTATTTGGTGTTGATTTCAATCCGCCGTCACAAGAGCAATACCTTGAGCAAACCCGTGAAGTAGAGGAGCTTAATGATGGTGTTAACCATGTATACTGGACGAAGCATGGCAGGAGTTATCATCTTTACCAGGATTGCTCTTATATCAACACCGACAGAACTGATGAGATATTTGAAGGCACGGTTGCACAGGCCAGGGAACTGAAAAACATAACTGATCTTTGTGATCGCTGCGAAAGAAGGGCAAGAAAGGAAAAAGGTCTGGATGAAAATATTCAGGAGAGTATTGAAGAGAACCTTGAGGAGGTTGTGGAAGAGGTTACGGAGCAGGAATAATATAATGCCGGGGTTAATTATAACCAGAGATGGGAACCGGCATGGCATATTGTGGTTTGCTTTGTGATAGCTGTCCTGTTCACCTGGCAACACTGGAAGAGGATGAATCAAGGCAACGGGCTCTGAGAAAAGCAATAGCCGGGCACATCAGGGAACATTATGGGATGGATGTACAACCTGAAGATATCACCGATTGCGATGGTTGCCGGGCTGCCACCGGCAGGATATATTCAGGTTGTTTAAACTGCGGGATAAAGAAGTGCACTATTGAAAAACACATTGAAAGCTGTGCTTTTTGCAGTGATTACCCCTGTGATAAGCTCCGGAATCTTTTCACACTTGATCCCGATGCGCAGTCAAGGCTTGAAGACATAAGAGGTATTACTTTTTGATTTGCTGTTTATCGCGATTACAGTTCTTCAGTAAAAAAATGTAACGATTCCACAGAAGCCTTCAACAGCGGATCAACCGATAAGGGTTGTCCAACGGCTTTCATCATCCATGCATCCGGAGTAATTGAACCCAGGGCGAATATCCTTTCGACTTCCGTCCCGAAATTTTTACCCTTAAGATAATCTCTTAGCTGAAACTGTATGATATGCCCCAGAGGATAAGCATGCAGATACAAAGGATAGCTGATCATATGAGAATAGATACCCAGGATAACCTGGTCTTTAACACCAAACACATCGGCATAATAGGTATTCCATATTTCTTTGGAAATTCGGGTTACTGCATCCCTGAGCCCGGCGGGGGTAGCGTCAGGGTTTTCGTATAACCATGCCCACATGGCATTATCCACAAGGGCAACACCCATGATCTCATATGAGCTCCAGAGTATATCCAGCACTGACAGATATTCATTTTCTTTACCCGGAACATCAACACCCAGAAGCTCCAGGTCCCTTTCCTGGAAAAGGAAGGCCAGTGCTTCGGTAAAGGCAGTGTTAGGCACGCCGTTCAAAAGGTAATGATCAACATCATACAGTGAAATTGTTTGTTCAACGTTATGCCCGAATTCGTGAACGGCAATATTATATCCTTTATAATTCATCCCTTTTCCTGTGAAACGTGTACGCAGATGTGCAACATCTCCGCGCATGGCCGCACCTGCAGCATGACCTGAACCCCTTGCCGGATCCACTGCAATTTTGGAAACCAGGTATTCTGCTTTATCCTTTTCAAAGCCTAACTTTTGCAGAATTACAGGCAGGTCTTTTTTTAAATCAGCCGGTGAAGGGTATTTTGAGGTTGTTATCCTGTCAAGTTCATCTTCAGCCATTGTATTGGCCGACCTGAAACCATTATACCAAATGTCAAATGGTTCAAGTTCGCGGTTAAGCCGTTTTGAAATGAGTTTTGCCGTTTGACGCACTTCGTCTGAGATGAGCAACTTCTTAAACAGGTCTTCCACAGTTTCACGCGGTATCTGTGTCTCCATTTCGAATGCACGGCTGATAACAGTGGGATATTTAGGATAATAAGCATCCTGCTGCCGGAATAATTTAGCATAGTTGAGCACATGCAGATATCGTGTATCGGGCTCACGTTTTGCCTGCATTTCTTTGGCCCCGTCAAACATCTTGTTTTGCATGGGATTCCATAAATATCTGTCGCTGTTGATGACCTCCACCGGAATATCCTGGTTGATGATATGGTTCATCAGAGCGTATATCATGCGTTGTTGCTCAAGACCATTTTCAGTATTATAGTACGATTTAAGATCATCACGCAGACCCCAGTGGCTAATCAACACCTTGTCAGCCGGGAAAAGCTTTTCCATATTTTCATTGACCAGTATACCCATATGTATGTTATACTCCGAAATATAGGTTTCAGCTTCCGTGGCTGCATCTGACAGTTGCTGGAGTAATGCGGATGGCTCTCTCGAATCAACAATATCGCCCATCGCTGCATAAGCCCATTCCTGCCGGCTCCATGAGTTACCCTTTTCAAGTTTTTCATTTAATGAATAAGAGGGAAAATTCAACAAGATATGAAAATATATCTTGTTTTTAAACAGGTCATCAGAAAGATGACTGGCAGGATTGTAACTGCCAAAAAGCATATCAACCGGTGTGATAGAACCCCGATCAAGGTCAAGAGGTTCCCTGAGTTCGAGTCCCATTTTTGTGTGATTTCCATACAGAACTTCTATATTCCGGCTTATTTTTTCAAACAATGTATCGCGCTGCCGTTCCTCGGCAATAAAGTATTCAGAGCAAAACTGGATGAATTCATTCCTTGTGCCATCAACCTCTTCCCAGAAAAAGGCTGCCTGGTTAACGCCGGTTTCAATACGGTTGCGAAGATTCTCGCCTTTATCAGTAACCAGGTTCTCAATAGCTTTCCTTTTTGTTTTCTCTGTAATAAACATGGACTTTTTATTTTGATCTTGCTGACATGCTGCAATCAGCCATAAAGTTATCAGAAAACATATGATTCTTTTCATAATGGTATAAAATTTGATTGTCAAAAGATGGTATTCTGTATTTAAAAATACAATCATTATTAATAAATTTCCATGATGATTATCAATGCCCCGGTTAACAATTGCTTTTGTATACAACTCATAACGTAATCAATAACCAGTTCTGCAGTCATTTAAAAGCTGGCTTTTTTAAAGTTTTTCGTTCATCAGAATATTAAAAACACTGATCAACATATTTTACAGATTCATCCAATATTTCAAACACCCGTTATCTTTGTCCGTATATTCGTATAGAAACAGCAAAAGAAATAATAAAAAACTACATCAGAAAACAACAATATAAACGATTCAATTGGTTAAACGGTTTTGCCCAAGTTGGTTTAGTTAGTAGTTTTGTTTAATGTGAGGTTGGAGGCATTTGAGAGAATGCCTCCTTTCTTTTTTAAGGGCAAAGCCCTAAAAAAAGAAGGATTACTATTCACTATTCACTGCCTTCTACTGCACCAGTTCCAGTATCGGACTCCCGGTGCAGGCATTGGGATAGCTTGTATTCAGGAAAGTGCAGATTGTAGGGGCAATGTCGGTTATATCAACCGAACGTGTTATTGTTCCGCGGCTGATCTTCCAGCCATACCAAATCAGCGGAATTTTAGAGTCATAAGCGTATGAAGAATTGTGATCTGTTGCGCCTTCTCCTTTTTCCACCCAACCGGCTTTAAGGTTGATCATGACGTCACCTGAACGTTTCTGATTGTAACTTTTTTGTATCTTCTCAAAGATGCCTGTGGTAAAATTTGTGGTTTGAAGGGTATAAGAGGTCACGGTATTGGCAACGCCGGCAAACTGCAACATAAACTGGGCAACATAATCCTGAACTTCCCGCAGTGACATCTTTGAATCTTCAATTAATGTATGATTCAGAAAAACCTGTTGTGACTGGTAGGACTTTACCCAGTCACCCCGCCCGTAGATGTTGTTTAATGCACTTTTTAGCAAAGAAACGGCACCAAGCTGGTTAAAATATCCTGACGGGATCTTTGAATCGATAAGGTATGCCGGAACCTGCGCTACGCCATGACCAGATGTTAAATATACGAGCATATTTTCCTTTCCTATCCAGCTATCCAGAAACTGCAAAAAATGAGCTATTTCAAGATCAAGGCGGATAAAAGCATCTTCCACCTCAATTGAATTAGGGCCAAACTGGATGCCGATGCTTTCAGTGGCGGTGAAAGATACCATCAGGATATCAGTATATTCATCTTTACCGAGTTCCTCTCCGACCACAAGTGAAGAAACAAAATCTTTGGTCAGCAGGTTACCAAAAGGTGTTTTTGCCAAAATACCATAGTTTTTCTGTTTTTTTGTGCTTCCTGATAATTCAGTCAGGGCATAGGGAAAGGTAATTCTTCCTCCGTAACCGGTTTCATATTTATTATTGTCAGGAAGGCTTTCGGTATATTTGTCTATGGGCAGCAGTGGATTCCACTCCTGCGCCAGATAGATATCAGCAAGGTGCTTATTGTTAAAATTATTAACCCATTCCGGCAGGTTTTCGGTATAATAAGTGCTTGTGATCCAGTTACCGGTGCGCGGGTCAAACCAGTAAGCACAATTACCGGTGTGTCCTGCTGAAAATATGGCCGGACCGGGTTCAAGCGCCACCGAAAACACCTTCGACTTAAAATCATTGGAAAGCCTTAATTCATCGGGGAAAGTGGTGCACATCAGATTGCGCGGTGAATGATGACCATTTTCATAATCCCCGCCAACAGCTCTTTGGTCAGGATCTTCGGAATAACCTTCCATTTTATCCTGCAGATTAAGATACCACTCCCGCGCAATAATACCATGGTTTGAAGGTGTTGTGCCTGTGACAATACTGGCATGGCCTACTCCTTCCTGTGAATAGAGGTAGTTGAAGCCGGTATTCTTACAGAAAGTTCCCCTGTCGATCAGCATTTTAATACCATTGTCACTGAATTTATCCCAGAACCTGAAAACATAGTCATAACGCATCTGGCTTACCACGATACCAACAATGAGCTTTGGCTTTTCAGGTGGTATTTTCTTTGCATTCTGCGCATAAACATTTAACATCTGAAATAATAATATCATTCCTGCGATAAGTGCTGCCTTCTTCATAATATTTACTTTGAAAAACGATTTCTGAAATGCTAATATAATGGTTTTAACAACTGCTCTCCTGTTGATAACTGAAAGAGATAACAACAAAACAATACTTTGGGTTCAGAAGATCCTGATCCCGATGATACCGGGACAGGATGACATTCTGCACACGCGTCGTCATGCCGTCCCGAGTGCTCAGTATCGGCATCTCAAATACTCAAACATAAGATATCCTTTCTCAAAAACTATTTTAAATCAAAATGATCATTCTAACAGACAGGAGTTTAATATAGCTTCCAATAATACCAACACTCTTCATTGGTCCCGCCGCTGGCGGGATACACTTGTGTCTAAAGAAAATCTGTAATTGTAATGAATTTGCCAGAACTGACCCTTGCCTGCCTTCAGCCTGGTCTGAACCAGAATATTAATGTCATTAAACATATACAGTAGACCAACAGTAAATCATATGTCATAACTGTCTTGATGCAATATTCTCTGTTTTGGCAACATTTTTTTTCAATTTAGAGTTCTTAACCTGTACTGAAAGGGAAATATACCAGATACGGGTTTTTGTAAAGCCGGTATAGTCGCTGAAATCTCCCGATCCCTGGTAATCGTGATTAAGAAAATCCTTCAGGTAGTATTTAAATTTAAGTTGAAGATTATGCGGCAATTGAACGCCGGCAAAGAACGAAGGTATAAATGACGGTGTACGGTCACTGAACCATTCGTTATGTTTTCTTTTAATACCATCGGCAAATGTCTTCTGTTTAAAGTGAAACATCCATTCATACTCTCCTCCTCCAAATAAAAAAATTTTGTCTTTGAAAGATCCTATCTTAATGGCCAGTGGAATTCCAAGGTTATATGAACGATACTTGGTTTTGATATCATTTTCATCAGTGATAAAACCAATGTTACGAAGTGATATGCCTGAAAAAAGTCCAAAGTAATTGCCCAGATCCAGATGAACATTTTCATTGGCATGAAACCACATGGTAAAACGCATGTTGGTGTTCAGGCGTTCCCCGTTCTGCTCAATGATACCCGACTGAAATATCCATTCGCCGCCCGATGTGGTGTATAACTTCTGTGCATGAGCGGATTTATATAAAGATGTAAAACAAAAAAGCAGCGTACATAAAATTAAAACTGTTTTATTCATTTTTCTGATCATTTTTTCTTATTTGTGGTAAAAATAATGATTACACTGAAATATGGGTTATGATTGTTGTGATTGTTGTGATTGTTGTGATTGTTGTGATGGTTGTGATTGTTGTGTTTTTTGTGGTTGTCAGTTGTCAGTTGTGGTTGTTTGATGGCAGGTCGTGCAGTCTTCTGGTCTGCTATCTTTGTTCTTTATGTTCGTGTCATCACCAGTTTCCCGTGATGTACCCCTTTAAGGGTTATGATCTTATCGGCAAGTTGTGTCAGTTCCTTTGCCTTTCCTTTTACGGCAATGGTTTCAAGGCAATTTTCATGATCAAGATGTACGTGTTGAACAGATAATATCAGTGGTTGATGATGATGCTGAATATCGTTCAGCTTTGTATTGATATCCCTCTTATGATGATTATAAACGACTACAATAGCTCCTGCAACTTCATTGTCGCACTGCCATTTTTTTTCAACGCCGTATTTTTCTACCAGCGAACGGATGGCCTGTGAACGGTTCGGAAAACGGTTTACATTCACATATTCATCCAGTTCGCTCATGATTTCTGTTTCAAGTGATACACCAAACCGGACTACGCTCATATAATATTGATTGAAGATTAAAGATTAAAGAATTTGAAGCAAAAAGTTATCCAAAGTTATAAAACCTTTGGACTTATGAAAGCACTTGGTTATCGGACGGCTGTTTTTGATTCTGCAATTTGCTATCTTTGGTGCCTCTATACCTCATCGTTTGTATGAAAAAGCAAATACGCATATCCGGTTTTATCATCATTATCTTCTTTATTTGCGTTCCTGGCCTGAAGGCACAGGAAGGCGGAACCGGACTTGGCATTATGCTGGGTGAACCAACCGGTATCAGCTTTAAAACATGGATTTCCGGAAGTTCGGCCATTGATGCCGGGCTGTCCTGGTCCTTTCCTGCACCGGGAGCCTTTCATTCGCATATCGACTATCTTTGGCACAATTTCAATATTATCCGCATGAATGAAGGGAAACTCCCCTTGTACCTGGGGCTGGGAGGAAGAGCACGCATAACAGGGAATGATGTTATCCTCGGGGCCAGGGTTCCTATCGGCATGGCATATATCTTCGCTGAAGACAGGCTCGATGTTTTTCTGGAACTCGTCCCTGTAATGAACCTTGTCCCCGGAATCGATTTTGACTTTGGCGGGGCAGTGGGAATACGGTATTTTTTCATCCGGAAAAGTTGACGGATTAATGCCGGAAGCTTTGGCTTCTGGTGGTCGGCTTCGGAAATCGACGCCAGACCCGCATGGTTACGGGAACTGAGCTGCAATTACGCCACTATATCTGCTTACAGCACAGGCATGGAACTCGGTTACAGTGTCCGGTACGCGAGGGATGATTGATTGATTTAATGGTATTGACAAAATATATCATGTTAAAGGAAAAATTTAAGGGTAAATACCGCATTTCATCTGCCAGACATACCGGTTGGGATTATTCATCAGCGGGTGCATATTTTGTGACCATTTGTACGAAAAACAGGGAACATTATTTTGGGGAAATCGTAACGGGAACAAAATGTGTGGATGGACGCAATGTAAAGACGCAAAATGTTGTGTTTCAATGACGAAAAATTCGGGTATTGGAAAATACCAAGACGCATAGTGTTGCGTCTTTACCCGTTCTTCCTCAGTTTCACATTGCCGCCCATGCTGTTGTAACTGTTAACCAGCACAATCTCATCGCCGCATAAGTGAAGCAGGGAGACCTTTTGCTGTTCATCTCCATTAAATAACCGGATGATGGGTGTATTATCCTGGGGAAAATGTGTAAGGTCTTTCAATGCCCCTATTTCATAACGGATCTCATCCACTACTTTACCATCCAGGGTTATGATCAGTGTATCATCGGTGTAGGTATAGGTGAGTTTTTTACCGGTATTTTGCGGCGTCTTGGTCAGCTGTCCGTATTGTTTCGAGAAATAGGCCGTTTCAATCCATTTCCATGTTCCGTCAAGCTGAGGTAAAATATTGTTCGTTGTCAGACATTCGGTACTATTTTCCTTCAGACCGGCTGATGGCGCACTCTTATCACTGTTGCATCCCGCAAAAGCAAGCACTAAAACCAGGAATAAACTGGCTGTCTTTCCTTTCATTGTCTTATATCTCCTTTTTTTTCTGTTTGATGTATGAATGTACTTTTTGGTTGCGCATTAATAAAACGAATCGCAAAAATAATTATTGTATTCATTTGGGTTCGTTTTACTACAACTTTA
>JAFGTR010000023.1 GCA_016934055.1 Bacteroidales bacterium
ATTCCCAACCGATTGCTTATAGGATTTACTTTTTGTCCCATTAATATTAATTTGTTTGACTTACAACTTCCTGTTGACTGGTATTCAAGCTGTCAAGAATAATGGTCACATGATTTGACCGCTTCCTGATCCGGTATCCTCTTCCCTGCGGGGCAGGACGCATCCTTTTCAATGTTCTGCCCTGGTTAACAAAGATATCTTTAACAAACAGATTGCTTTTCTCAATTCTTGTGTCCTCGTTCTTTTTCTGCCAGTTTGCTATGGCTGACATCAGTAATTTCTCAAGCTTTTTTGAGGGCTCTTTTGTATTATAACGCAATACGTCAAGCGCCCTGTTAACTTCCACACCGCGGATGAGATCGGCAACCAGCCTCATTTTACGGGTAGAGGTCGGACAATTGTTCAGCCTGGCTACAGCCATCTGTTTCTTTTCCTCCTTGTGCTTTTCTGAAGATATGCGTTTACGTGCACCCATGATTTCTTTTTTTTCTATTATACTTTCTGTTTGCCGGCATGACCTCTGAAGATGCGTGTGGGCGAGAATTCACCCAGTTTGTGGCCTACCATGTTTTCAGTGATATAGACAGGAATGAATTTATTCCCGTTATACACGGCTATCGTATGCCCTACAAAATCAGGTGAAATGATGGATCTTCTTGACCAGGTTTTAACGACCGATTTCTTTCCTGATTTGTTCATATCCAATACGCGCTTTTCAAGCTTGTATTCAATAAAGGGACCTTTTTTTAGTGACCTGCTCATATTCAGTCAATTATTTTTTCCTTTTTTCAACAATAAACTTATTGGCAGGATTGTTTCTCCTGCGTGTTTTGTATCCTTTGGCATACAAACCCTTTCTCGACCTCGGATGACCTCCTGAGGCTCTTCCTTCACCACCCCCCATGGGATGATCAACAGGGTTCATAACTACGGCTCTTGTCCTTGGCCTGATACCCAGCCATCTGCTCCGGCCTGCTTTGCCCGATCTCTCAAGACTGTGGTCGGGATTCGAAACAGTGCCGATGGTAGCCCTGCACGCGGTAAGAATCATGCGCGATTCACCGGAAGGCAGTTTGATGATGGCATATTTACCATCACGTGAAAGCAATTGGGCATAAGAACCGGCACTGCGTGCCAGCATGCCACCTTTGCCCGGATGGAGCTCAATGCTGTGAATCAATGTGCCCAGTGGTATCTCTGCCAGTGTCAGGCAATTTCCAACTTCGGGAGCTGAACCCGCTCCTGATCTCACTTTCTGACCCGGTTTTAAACCATTCGGAGCAATAATATACCGTTTTTCACCGTCATCATATATCAGCAGAGCAATTCTTGCTGACCTGTTCGGATCATATTCAATTGATTTTACCGTTGCAAACATACCGTCCTTATTCCTCAGAAAATCAATCATACGGTACATCCGTTTGTGTCCGCCACCAATGTAACGCATTGTCATTTTGCCTTCACTGTTGCGGCCACCGGACTTTTTCAATGGTCGCAATAAGGACTTCTCGGGTGATGATTGTGTTATGTCATCAAATCTTGCAACAACTCTGTGCCTTTGACCCGGTGTAACAGGTTTTAATTTTCTTACAGCCATACGTTTAAATTAGATGTTGCTATAAAAGTCAATTGTTTCACCTTTCCGTAATGTAACCACAGCCTTTTTTGTGGAATTTTTCCTGCCTGTGATTAAGCCGGTTTTTGTATACCGTGATTTGTATTTTCCCGCGTAACGCATGGTATTAACCGATTCAACAGTAACACCATACAATGCTTCAACGGCTTTTTTAATCTGGACCTTGTTAGCCCTCTTATCGACTACAAATCCATATTGTCTTAAGGTCTCTCCCTTAAGATTCATTTTTTCAGTTACTACGGGCTTCAATATGATATCCATTGTTTTCCGATTTTTTTGTTATAAACTCTTCTGGATATGCTCAAGTGAACTTTCCACAAATACAAGAGAGGTACTGTTCATTATGTCATAAGTACATAATTCAGAACACGTTACAACTTTTGTGTTGGGTAAATTCCGGGACGACAAATATATGTTTTTATTCGGTTCGCGCAGAACCAGCAAAGTCTTTTTGTCTCCTATTTTCAGGTTGCTGAGGATTGAAGCATATTCTTTTGTCTTTGGACCTTCAAGATTGAAGTCTTCAACAACCATAATTTCATTGTCTTTGGCTTTGTAAGTAAGGGCTGATTTGCGGGCCAGCAGCTTAACCTTTTTGTTAAGCTTGAAACTGTAATCACGGGGCTGAGGTCCGAAAGTGCGGCCTCCGCCTACAAAGAGAGGATTCTTAATACTTCCCGCCCGGGCTGTGCCTGTTCCCTTTTGCCGTTTGATCTTTCGTGTACTGCCGGTAATCTCGCTTCTTTCCTTTGTTTTATGAGTACCCTGGCGCTGTTTGGCAAGATGTTGCTTTACATCGAGGTAAATGGCATGATCGTTAGGTTCGATCGAAAAAACCGTGTCCTTTAACTCAGCTTTCCGGCCGGTTTCTTTTCCTGTTATGTTGAATACTGTAACTTCCATTGTTTTCAATGCATTTTAAGTTCTGTCAGGACATTGTATAACCACATACGATCCTTTTGAGCCCGGAACAGATCCTTTTAACAACAACAGATTATTCTCGGGTATTATTTTCACTACCTTCAGGTTGAGTACTTTAATTTTCCTGTTACCTGTATGACCTGCCATACGAAGTCCTTTGAAAACCCTTGAAGGATAAGATGATCCGCCAAGTGATCCCGGGGCTCTTTCACGGTCGTGTTGTCCATGTGTTGAATCACCTATTCCACCAAAATGATGCCTCTTGACCACACCCTGAAATCCTTTTCCCTTTGAGACTGCGGAAACGTCAAGCCAGGGGTCATCTTTAAAATAATCCACGGTGATCACATCACCCACTTTCCAGTGACGGATAAATCCTTTTAATTCAACAACCTTTGCTTTTGGCGTGGTGTTGGCCTTTTTAAAATGACCTAACATAGCCCTGGTTGTGTTTTTTTCTTTCTTTTCTTTAAAAGACATTTGAATGGCATCATAGCCATCGGTATCCCTGGTCTTTACCTGGGTAATTACGCAAGGACCGGCCTCCAAAACGGTACAGGGCACATTGTTCCCGTTTTCATCAAATACTGAGGTCATTCCGACCTTTTTACCAATTAATCCTGGCATCGCTTACACTATTAAAATTATCAAACCTTGATTTCAACCTCAACACCACTGGGCAACTCAAGTTTCATGAGCGCATCAATGGTTTTTGGCGTTGAACTGAATATTTCCAGAAGCCTTTTGTGAGAGGATAACTGAAATTGTTCCCTCGATTTTTTGTACACAAAAGGAGAACGCAGCACGGTAAAAATCCTTTTATGCGTAGGCAGCGGAATAGGTCCGCTCACTACGGCACCGGTGGATTTTACGGTTTTTACGATTTTCTCGGCTGACTTATCCACCAGGTTGTGATCGTAGGATTTTAATTTTATTCTTATTTTCTGGCTCATGTATATAATGTTAATTCGATTATACCAATGTTTTTGTCCCGGTTGTTTTTTCTATGACTTCAATGGCAATCTCCTGCGGAACCTCTGCATAATGCGAAAATTCCATGGAAGATGTGGCGCGGCCTGATGTAAGTGTACGCAGAACAGTCACATACCCGAACATTTCGGCAAGCGGAACATTGACCTTAATGATCCTTGAAGATGCTTTTGATTCCATGCCGGTTATTTGTCCGCGACGTCTGTTAAAATCACCAATAACATCACCCATATATTCTTCAGGCGTGACAACCTCAATTGACATGACAGGCTCAAGCAGTCTGATGCTGGCTTTTTTAAGCGCGTGTTTGAATGCCTGCTTGGCTGCAATTTCGAAAGAAAGAGAATCGGAATCAACAGGATGGTATGACCCGTCTTTCAGGATGACCTTCAGGCTTTCCATCGGAAAACTTGCCAGAACACCGTTCCTGATAGCATCACGGAAGCCTTTCTCAACGGACGGGATATATTCCCGCGGTACGTTTCCTCCTTTAACCTGATCGATAAACTGAAGTCCTGAAACTCCGTTGTCAGCAGGTGCAAACTCAACCTCTATATCGGCATATTTTCCCCTGCCTCCTGTTTGCTTTTTAAATACTTCACGATGACTGACAGTGTTAACCAGAGCTTCTTTGTATGACACCTGCGGAGCACCCTGGTTGCAGTCTACATTAAACTCACGTCTCAGACGGTCCATTAATATTTCAAGATGCAGCTCACCCATGCCACTGATTATCGTTTGCCCTGAATCTTCATCGGTTTTTACCCGAAAGGTCGGATCTTCTTCAGCAAGTTTGTTCAGAGCCATACCCAGACGGTCAACATCAGCCTGCGTCTTTGGTTCAATGGCAATACCTATAACAGGTTCGGGGAATGACATGGTCTCAAGTGATATCGGATGTTTTATGTCGCAAATGGTGTCGCCTGTGGCTATTTCTTTCAGGCCAACGGCTGCACATATATCACCGGCTTCAATAACTTCTTTAGGATACTGTTTGTTAGCATGCATCTGATAAAGGCGGTTAATACGGTCTTTTTTGCCTGTCCGCGGGTTTAGCACG
Source organism: Bacteroidales bacterium (assembly GCA_016934055.1). Classification (GTDB taxonomy): domain Bacteria; phylum Bacteroidota; class Bacteroidia; order Bacteroidales; family UBA10428; genus UBA5072. The sequence continues at coordinate 4,608 of JAFGTR010000023.1, forward strand.
GTGATTCCTGATTTCACAACACCGGAATAAACACGCAGGTATACAAGGCGACCGACGTAAGGATCAGTGGCAATTTTAAATGCAAGCGCTGCCAGAGGCTCTTTTTCATCAGGATTCCGTTCTTCGGTTTTTTCGGTGTAAGGATTAACACCTTTAACACTGCCAATATCAACCGGACTGGGTAACAGACAGCATACAGCGTCGAGAAGGCGTTGTATGCCCTTGTTCTTAAAGGAAGCCCCACATAGAACGGGCACTATACGATGACCAATTACAGCTTTTCGCGTGTGATCCATGAATTCTTCTACCGTAATTGAAGTACGGTCTTCAAGGAAACGTTCCAGCAAATCATCATCGAGTTCACAGACCGATTCAATAAGCTTTTCACGCCATTCTTCAACCTCATCCACCATATCGGCAGGGATCTCAGTATAGTGATACTTCATACCCAGTGTTTCATCGGGTTCCCATACAATAGCCCTGCGTTCAATGAGGTCAATAAGACCGATAAAACTATCTTCCGATCCGATGGGTATTTGCAAAGGAACAGGTTTTGCTCCAAGTTTTTCCCTGATCTGTTGAACAACACCGAAAAAGTCTGCTCCGGGACGATCCATCTTGTTGACAAAGGCTATGCGCGGAACATTGTATTTATCTGCCTGCCTCCAGACCGTCTCCGACTGCGGCTCTACACCGCCAACGGCACAAAAAATTGCAATGGCACCGTCAAGGACACGCAGTGAACGCTCAACCTCAACCGTGAAATCAACATGGCCGGGCGTGTCAATGATGTTGATCTTGTATTTCTGATCGTTATAATTCCAGAATGTCGTTGTGGATGCTGCTGTTATGGTGATTCCTCTTTCCTGTTCCTGTACCATCCAGTCCATGGTAGCTGTTCCGTCATGCACCTCCCCCATCTTGTGCGATGTGCCCGTATAGAAAAGAATACGCTCGGTAGTGGTAGTCTTACCGGCGTCTATATGAGCCATAATGCCAATATTCCTTGTATGCTTTAACTCTGAACTCATGATGCACTAATTATCAGCTAGTGTGAACTATATTCAAAAAGGCATGTCAAAGACACTTAAAACCTGAAATGGGCAAATGCCTTGTTGGCTTCTGCCATCTTATGGGTATCTTCTTTCTTTTTGAACGCTCCTCCTTCTTCTTTATATGCAGCTATTATTTCTGATGCCAATTTGTCACTCATTGAATTGCCGGTTCTCTTTTTGGCAAATAAAATGAGGTTTTTCATGCTGATGGATATTTTACGGTCGGGTCTGATCTCAGTGGGTACCTGAAAAGTGGCACCACCAACACGACGACTCTTTACCTCCACCTGCGGGGTTATATTCTCAAGGGCCTTTTTCCAGATTTCCAGCGGGCTGCCTTCAATATCTTTGGCCTTTTTTTCAACGATATCAAGAGCTTCATAAAATACCTGGTATGCAACGCTCTTCTTGCCTTTTTTCATCAGATTGTTGATGAACCTTGTGACAAGCTGATCATTAAATTTCGGATCAGGCACCAATATTCTTTTCTTTGGTTTTGATTTTCTCATCGCTGTTTCTCCTCTGACACAATTTTATTTTTTTGGCCTCTTTGTTCCATATTTTGAACGGCGCTGATTGCGTCCTTCAACACCTGAAGCATCAAGTGTACCTCTTATTAAATGGTACCGTACACCTGGTAAATCCTTTACCCTGCCACCACGCAACAATACGATTGAGTGCTCCTGCAGATTGTGCCCTTCACCCGGAATATATGCCGTTACCTCAACGCCATGGGTCAACCTCACCCTGGCTACTTTACGCATGGCTGAATTGGGCTTTTTCGGCGTTGTCGTATACACACGGGTGCATACACCACGCTTCTGCGGACACGAATTCAGGGCCGGTGCCTTGCTCTTGTCCTCAATCTTTGACCTGCCTTTGCGGACTAATTGTTGTATTGTTGGCATTCGTCTTTTGTTATTTGTCTTTTAAAATCGGAGCGCAAAAATAGTCGATTTTTTTATATAAACAATAATAGTCTGAAAAAAAATTATGTGAAATATTGATGTAAGCTTCCTGTTCATGGAAAAAAGTGTATATTTACTTTTAAACACTAAAATCCATGAGAAAGATAAATGCTCTTTTGCTGGTTTTTCTATTCATCCTACTTTTGCCTGCCTGTGAAAAAGATAAGGATCTTACAAGAACCGAAATCATCACACAGAAGCCGTGGATACTTACTGCCAGTACAGTTAATCCGGCCCTGGAAACTGACTACGGACTCATCAGTGATTTTTTTGCCATCTATCCCGATTGCCTGAGGGATGATATCTGGGTTTTTAAAACCACAGGCAGTTTTACGAAAGAAGAGGGTGTATCACGTTGTAACCAGTCTGATCCTACAGTTTGGGATGTGGGCACATGGAGTTTCAGTTCAGATGAAACGGTTTTAATCACTTCAAGTGATATATATGGTATAAGTGAGTATGAGATCGTTGAACTCACAACTGCCGTTATGAAATTAAGGTATGAGGCCTATGATACCTTAAATAACATTTATTCCTTTAACGAGAGTTACGGGCATTGATTGTCAGGAACAGGATGGTAAGGATTGAAAGGATTACAGGATTATTTGTATTGACAATGGATGCAGGATGTTGGATAAATGTTGTCGGTTGTGAGTTGTCTGCCGGCCAACAGGTCTTGTGGTCTGCTGGTCTGATGGTCTTCTGGTCTTCTGGTCTGCTGGTCTGATGGTCTGATGGTCTTCTGGTCTGCTGGTCTGCTGGTCTGATGGTCTTTGTTCTTTGTTCTTTGATCTTTAGTCTTAAGTCTTGGTTCTTGGTTTTTGGCTCTATTCTGATTTACAATATTCAGACCGCCTCATATGGCTTCGCATGCCGCAACTCATAGGCATGATTTGCCTTCAGGTGCTTTATCCATCCATAGTTGAATATTTCAAAGGATGAAAAAAGTGAGAAGAAAAAAGCGCCCGTTTTTGGGAAGCGGAAAGGTTTCTTCAGCCTGCTGATCATTTTTTGGTCAAGTTCCCCTGTTACGGCAAAACGATAACCCAGGATTCGGAAATTTTTGAAAAGTCCCTTATTCATCCAGGACGAACGCTCCTG
>JAFGTR010000149.1 GCA_016934055.1 Bacteroidales bacterium
ACAGGGCGGGATGACTGCGAGATCCCGGTAGGGGGAGATCCTTGCAAAAGAAAGCAACACCTTTCATCGCTTCGCTCTGAGGATTTTTATTCCCGATAAGCTTGCAAACTGGCGTTTGCGCTTATCGGGAATAAAAATCCCTCACCAACAAAGTCGGTGAGGGTGTTGTTTTCTTTTGCGGAGAGAGCGGGATTCGAACCCGCGAGCCACTTTTGGCGACTACACGCTCTCCAGGCGTGCGCCTTAGACCACTCGGCCATCTCTCCTGAAAACCAGGTCTTATTAATCGGGGGCGAAAATTAGTAAAAAAAATTGATTCCTGTTTTTTCAGTCTGTAATTTCTCCGCGAATTGATTTCGTTATTAAGGCTTCAATAGTGTTTTTCTTATCATATGTGCCTAAAAGAAACATCAGCTTGGTAACAGCGGCCTCAAGTGTCATATCAGAGCCCCCTATTACACCGGCATTGGCAAGATTGCGGCTGGTTTCATAAGTTCCCATAGCGACATGACCGATACGGCATTGCGTGATGTTGACAACTATAATACCGCGGTCAACAGCTTCTTTCATACAGCTTATGAACCAGGGTTCATTGGGCGCATTTCCGGCACCGAATGTTTCAATGATCAGGGCCCGCAATCCTTCCGCCTTTAAAACGGCTTCTGCAACATGGCGGTTCAGACCGGGAAAAAGCTTAAGAACAGCCAGCCTGGTATCAAGGTTTTTATGAACAATTAAAGGCGGATTTTCTGAAGGATTCAACAACGCGTTGTCATTAAAGCGGATATGAACGCCGCTTTCAGCCAGTGCAGGGTAATTTCCGGATATAAAAGCATTAAAATCTTCTGTATTGTTCTTTGAGGTACGATTACCCCTGTATAACCTGTTTTCAAAGAAGATGCCCACTTCAGGAACAACAGGTTTCCCGTTTTTGACGGCAGCTGCAATTTCAATCGATGATATCAGATTCTCCTTTGCGTCGGTCCGAAGCGATCCCAGTGGCAATTGAGAACCCGTGAAAATTACAGGTTTTTGAAGGTTTTCAAGCATAAAGCTTAAAGCTGAGGCTGAATAGGCCATTGTGTCAGTTCCGTGCAGGATGATAAATCCGTCGAATTTATCATAATTTGATTCTATGATCTCCGCCATTTTAATCCACACCTCGGGTTTCATATCAGATGAATCAATGGGCGGATCAAAGGCATAGGAAGATAAGTTATACCCGAATTTTTTCAGTTCCGGCACCTCTTCAAGGATATTGTCAAACCTGAAGGGTTTTAACGCTCCTGTTGAGGAATCCTGGACCATGCCTATGGTTCCTCCGGTATATAATATAAGCAGTGAGGCTTTGCCTGTATTCATTGTTCATCCTGATTATTTATCCTGAATAATTCCAGGGCGTTAGCGGTTGTTGTACTGGCAACTTCGGTTATGTCAACCGTTTTAAGCCTGGCTATTGTTTCCGCAATAAAGGTTAAAAAAGCCGGCTCATTGCGTTTGCCCCTGTTGGGAACCGGGGGCAGAAAGGGTGAATCGGTTTCAAGCACAAAATATTGGAGATTTGTTTCCTGCACTGTTCTTACCAGTCCGGGATTCCGGTATGTAACCATTCCCCCGATCCCCATCAGAAGGCCATTTTCTATTACCTGGTCTGCCTGTTCCGGAGTTCCGGAAAACGCGTGGAAAACACCCCTGATACCTTTATTTTTATATTGCTGAAGAATTTCAAAGATCACATCAAACGATTCACGGGCATGAATTACAACAGGTTTATCAAGTTTAAGCGCCAGGTCTAATTCCTGCTCAAACACAAGGCTTTGTTCTCTGAGGTGGGTTTTATCCCAGTAAAGATCAATCCCGATTTCACCTATTGCAATATATTCTCCCGACAACAGTTCTTCCCTGATCATTTCAAACTCATCATGGTAGTTTTCTTTCACTGACCGCGGATGCATTCCCATCATGGCATGGCAAATCCCGGCATAAGCTTTCACCACCTGGTTCATAGGCTCTATGGAACTGCTGTCGATATTCGGCAAGAATATTTTCAGAACGCCTTTTTCAATGGCATTGCTGACAACCTGAGCGCGATCAGCCTTAAACTGTTCAAGATACAGGTGAGCATGTGTATCAATGAATTGCATAGGCATCAGACTGGTTTATAAAGCTTGCCGGGAAGGCATTTAACAAGGCCATGGAATTCAAGGTTTAACAGTAAGGCTGAAGCTTTGCTGACCGGCATTTCACAATGCAGCGAAATCTGGTCGATGGTAAGGCCTGATTTTTCGCGGATTGCTGTAAGTAAAGAAGACTCATCATCTGATAAATCAACAAACAATTCCTTCTGTAATTCTTTTCTGTTTTTCGGATCATCCTTCTGCCATCCCATAAGATACTCAATATCATGCGCATCTTCAACAAGAGCTGCCCGGTTGGTTTTGATAAGGCGGTTACATCCGGCAGAATAGTTGTCAAATACCCGACCGGGGAAAGCAAAAACGTCACGACTGTAAGAATTGGCGATATCAGCTGTTATCATGGCTCCACCCTGCCGGCCTGATTCAACCACCAGGGTTGCATCGGCAATGCCGGCAATAATGCGGTTGCGTTTCACAAAGTTGTTGGGTTCGGGTTGTTCATGATGAAGGAATTCTGTCAACAGGGCTCCGTGATCAATGATTTGACGGGCCGTTTCACGGTGTACCGCCGGGTAAATGACTGTAAAACCATGCGCAAGAACGGCCGCGGTATCAAGTTTGTTTTTAATGGCCGACCTGTGAGCACAAATATCAATACCATAGGCAAGTCCGCTCACAATCAGAAGGTCAGGATGGACGGCTGCAAGATCCTCAATCAACTGTCTGCATAATTCCTTTCCATAATCAGTGGGATTTCGCGTACCCACAACGCTCAATACCTTTGGCCGTTTGAAATCTGTGATGCCTTTAATGAATATTATAACGGGAGCATCTTCACAATGCCGCAACCGCTCAGGGTAATCATTATCAAGATAGAACACGGCTTTGACTTTGTTTTTCTCAATGAATGAAATCTCCTCTTCAGCTTTATTCAATACGTCATTTTTAAAAACATAATCCGCCAGTTTATCCCCGATTCCCGGTATTTTTTCAAGGTTAGTTCTTTTTTCCCGAAAGACGGCTTCTGCGCTCCCGCAATAAGCAATCAGCCTTCGCGTTAAAACCGGACCGATTTTTGGTATCAGGCCAATACCTATTTTATATTTCAGCAATTCATCTGCCATCCGGATTAAAACAAGCTGTTTGGTTTGTTTAACGTTTAAGCCTGTCCAGGGCACGATACAGGCTTTCTTTTTCCTTTTTGTTAAGGGCAGTAAGTGACACGGACGGATATTTTGCAATTCCCCTGGGGGTTTGTACCATAAGGATTATATTTTCACGAAATCCAAACAGCCATCTTTTTTTTTCGTACCCAATAAAATCTTTTTTCGGAATTTCAATCGCGTTCTTTTTGTGTGTGAAAAAACTGGTCGGGAAATAACGAAGAATTATTTTGTCATTATCGTCTGAAAAATAGACATAGTAATATTGTCTTAAGGTGTTGAATAACATATACAGGACATATATTCCGGCGATGATTATGGCTATATGATAATTGGACAATCCAAATAGCTGATCCTCATATAAATATGTTAACAACAACAGGAGGATGATGAGAATAAAAACGATAGCCAGAATGAATGCCCGGAGGTTTTTCCGGAGTATTGTGCGCTGGATGTCAATAATCATAAGATTGTTTTTTAGGCCTGATGGGGGTGCTGAAATCCCCGTCGGGGTATAAAATTAGGATTTATTTTCTTTTTTTACTAAAAAATTCTTTGAGCAGGGCGCTGCATTCCTTTCTTAAAACACCTCTTGTTACAGTTGTTCGCGGATGAAGGACAGGTTTTTTCAAAAGAGTATAGCCTTTCTTTTCATCATCGGCTCCGTATACGATCCGGCTGATTTGAGCCCAGGCTGATGCACCTGCACACATGATGCAGGGCTCGAGAGTTACGTACAAGGTACAATCTGTAAGGTATTTTCCGCCAGAGGTATTGGCAGCTGCCGTAAGAGCCTGCATCTCGGCATGAGCTGTAACATCATGCAGGGTCTCTGTTAGATTATGGGCCCGGGCAATGATCTGGTTATTCCAGACAATGACGGCTCCAACCGGGACTTCGTCTTTATCAAAGGCTTTTTGAGCTTCTTTCAGGGCTTCCTGCATGAAAAACTCGTCAGAAAACAACTCCATAATAATTTGATTTTGTGAATCTCTCTAAGTTTACAATTTAATTTTTATTTTCGTGCAACTTAATCATATAAAAATTATGTACCGGACTCATACCTGTGGAGAATTAAGAATTCAGGATGTTAACAAACATGTGATCCTTTGTGGTTGGATTCAGCGTTCGCGCGATCTGGGCGGCATGACCTTTATTGATCTTCGTGATCGTTATGGCATAACCCAGCTTGTTTTCAACATGGAGACAAATGCCGGCCTTTGCCGTGAAGCACGGAAGATGGGGAGGGAATTCGTAATCCAGGCTGAAGGATCGGTTGCTGAACGAAGCAATAAAAATCCCAAAATGCCAACCGGCGATATAGAAATCATGGTAGAAAAGCTTGTTGTTTTAAATGAGTCACTTACACCGCCGTTCACCATCGAAACAGAAACTGACGGCGGGGATGAACTGCGCATGAAATACCGGTATCTCGACCTCAGGCGTGAACCGCTCAGGAATAATTTGTGGCTGAGACACAGAATGGCTTTTGAGGCAAGACATTATTTCAATGCCCGGCAATTTATTGAGATTGAAACACCGGTGCTGATTAAATCGACGCCGGAAGGTGCACGTGATTATGTGGTTCCTTCACGGATCAATCCCGGTCAGTTTTATGCCCTGCCACAGTCACCACAGACTTTTAAACAGTTGCTTATGGTGGCCGGCTATGACAGGTATGTGCAGATTGTAAAATGTTTCCGGGATGAAGATCTCAGGGCTGACCGTCAGCCGGAGTTTACACAGATTGACTGCGAGATGTCTTTTGTTGGTCAGGATGATATTCTTACCATGTTTGAAGGCATGATTAAACATCTTTTTAAGACCATTAAGGGTATTGAATTGAAAGATTCTTTTCTGCGCCTGTCCTATGAAGAAGCCATGGAACAATATGGTAATGACAAGCCTGATATCAGGTTTGAGATGAAAATTGCTGAACTTACCGCCATCGCCAGGGGAAAAGGATTTGGCGTTGTTGATTCGGCTCCTTATACCGGAGGGATTTGTGTAAAGGGTTGCTCTTCATATTCACGCAAACAATTGGATGAGCTGACTGAATTTGTCAAAAGGCCACAGATAGGGGCTAAGGGTTTATTATACGTGAAATACGAAACAGATCAGAGCATAAAATCTTCGGTTGATAAATTTTACGCGACTGATGATCTGAAAAAATGGGTTGATTGTTTCAATGCACAACCGGGCGACTTAATACTGGTGATGGCAGGAGAAAAATTGCCCACTCTGCGGGCTTTAAGTGAACTCAGGCTTGAAATGGGCAATCGCCTGAATATTAGGTCGAAAGAGGTCTTTAAGCCATTGTGGGTGATTGATTTTCCCTTGCTCGAATGGGATGATGAAGCCAACAGGTTTTTTGCCATGCATCATCCTTTTACCTCACCAAAACAGGAAGACATCAGTCTGCTCGATGCAGATCCCGGTAAGGTCAGGGCCAATGCATACGATTGCGTCATAAACGGGGTAGAGGTTGGCGGAGGGTCTGTCAGAATCCATAATGAAAATCTGCAGAAAAAAATGTTCAGGGTGCTTGGTTTCAGTGATGAAGAAGCTGAACGTCAGTTTGGATTCCTGATGCATGCTTTTCGTTACGGAGCCCCTCCCCATGGGGGTATCGCCTTTGGATTCGACCGGCTGGTTTCACTCTTTGCCGGTGAAGATTCGATACGCGATGTGATAGCTTTTCCCAAAAACAATGCAGCCCGCGATGTAATGATCGACACACCATCAGAGATCTCTGATGACCAGATGAAAGAATTGTCCATAAGGATTGAGAGAATGAAAGACTGATCGAAATAATATGACGAATGGTGTTGCAGTTGCTTTCAGTTGGAGGACGCTGTTTAATTAATGTAAAATGGTCTTTGTTATCCTAATCCATTTTCAGCACAGCCAGGAACGCTGACTGAGGAACTTCTACATTGCCAATCTGGCGCATCCGTTTCTTTCCCTTTTTTTGTTTTTCCAGCAACTTGCGTTTACGGGTGATGTCACCGCCGTAACATTTTGCTGTTACATCCTTACGCACCGCTTTTACGGTTTCCCTGGCAATGATTTTTGAACCAATGGCGGCCTGGATGGCAATTTCAAACTGCTGCCTGGGAATAAGTTCTTTAAGTTTTTCACAGATTTTTCTGCCGAATTCATAGGCATTATCCCTGTGAATCAGTGATGATAATGCATCTACCATATCACCGTTGAGGAGAATGTCAAGCCTGACAAGGTTGGCCTGTTTATAGCCTGAATAGTGATAGTCAAAAGAGGCATATCCCTTTGATATGCTTTTCAGCTTATCATAGAAGTCAAAAACGATCTCTGACAAAGGCATTTCAAAAGAGAGTTCGATGCGGTTTGCTGTGATATACACCTGGTTTCTCAGTGTGCCCCGTTTGTCAATGCAAAGATTCATGATAGGGCCTACATATTCAGCCTGACATATTATCTGGGCATCAATATAGGGCTCTTCAATGTAGCCAATAGCGGTTAGTTCAGGCAATCCCGACGGATTATGAACGTCAACAGATTCACCCTTGGTGGTCACAACTTTATACGAAACGTTGGGAACAGTGTTAACAACATCCATGTCGAATTCACGGTCGAGGCGCTCCTGCACGATCTCCATATGCAGCAAACCAAGAAATCCGCAACGGAATCCGAAACCAAGAGCAGCAGAAGACTCAGGGACAAATGAAAGAGAGGCATCGTTTAGCTGGAGTTTTTCCAGTGAAGCTCTTAATTCCTCATAATCATCTGCATCAATAGGATACAAACCGGCAAAAACCATGGGTTTTACTTCAACGAAACCTCCTATTGCTTTTTGGCAAGGTCTTTCGACATGGGTGATCGTATCTCCGACCTTAACATCCCTGGCTGATTTAATGCCGGAGATGATATAACCCACATCACCTGCTTCAAGACTTTGACGCGGTTCATATTTCAGTTTAAGCACACCAATCTCATCAGCATGGTAATCGGTTCCCATATTGACGAATTTTACGTGATCGTTCTTGCTTATCCTGCCGTTTATGATTTTGAAATAAGCATAAATTCCCCTGTAGGAATTAAAAACCGAATCAAAGATCAGGGCTTGCAAAGGCGCATCAGTATTACCTTTCGGAGGTGGTATCTGACGGATAATCTGCTCAATGATCTTTTCTACCCCCATGCCTGTACGGGCACTGGCTTCGATGATATCCTCATGATTACAGGCAGTAAGATCCATGATCTGATCCTTTACCTCGTCAGGCATGGCGCTGGGTGAATCCATTTTATTCAGCACGGGGATTATTTCAAGTCCGTGATCAACAGCCTGGTAAAGGTTAGATATGGTTTGCGCCTGTATGCCCTGGGTTGCATCAACAACCAGCAGGGCGCCTTCACAAGCGGCAATAGCTCTTGAGACCTCATAGGAGAAGTCAACATGACCAGGTGTGTCAATAAGGTTAAGGATATATTTCTTGCCTTCAAATTCATATTCCATCTGAATAGCATGACTTTTGATGGTTATGCCCCTTTCCCTTTCGAGGTCCATATTATCCAGGACCTGATCCTTGAAATCCCTGTCAGAAAGCGTATGGGTAAGCTGAATCAACCGGTCGGCCAATGTGCTTTTACCATGGTCAATGTGTGCAATGATGCAAAAATTACGGATATGATTCATCAGACGGAAAAATTTCTTAAAACGGAGACAAAGATATTGAAATCGACCGAATAAAATTTCAGTCAGCATATTTTGTTACGGTAAAAGAATTAAACAGTCTGTTCAGCGGAAAAAACGAAACAGGCAATCAGTAAAACATCCGGCTGGTTAACAGATTTAGGTTTTTGGGCCTGATGAATAAATAGTCTTTGTCCCCGATCATTCCTGTCTTTGATCTTTAATTTTTTGTCTTGATTCTTGATTCTTTCACTATTTGTCACCTGTCACTTCTTATCCCTTATCTTTTTTCATTTTATGACAATACATTAAATTAGCCGGCATTAACAGTATTTGAACATGACGGCATTAAAGGTTTTTGAATGTGACTTCTCCGATCCCGATCATTGTGAGGCCCTTGCTGATCTCATGAACGCTTATAAAACCGATCGTATGGGAGGGGGTAATCCATACTCACTGGAACAACGCCTGAAGCTTATTGAAGGACTTAAGAACCATCCTTCAAAGCTGGTTTTATTTGTTGCCACCGGGGAAAAGATAATCGGCCTGACCAATTGTTTTATAAATTTTGCCACTTTTTCATTGAAGCCTTTTATTAACATTCACGATGTGATCGTATTACATGAATTCAGGGGTAGTGGTGCCGGACGCAAACTGATTGAGGGCGTAATTGAATATGCCGGGCGGATTGACTGTTCCAAAATTACCCTTGAGGTGAGAGAAGACAATGTGCCGGCGCAAAACCTGTATAAAAGCCTGGATTTTAAGGAATGTGAGCCTGTTCATTATTTCTGGACGAAATACCTGTAGAAAGAAGCTTACTGTTCACGGTTCACAGCCTGCCTGACGTCAGACAGGTTCACAGAAAATCTGTCAATTTATAAATCACCAAATCAGCAAACCTGCCTGCCGGCAGGCAGGTCAGCAAATCAGCAAACAGAGTCCACAGTCGACGGCCCACAGTAAATGGTAATTTTTATAACCATTACAACAACTACAACTTATAACTATTATCCCTTCCTCCTCCTCATTTCAACAAATAATGTTAAATTAGTGGAAGCAATTAATAGCAGAAAACAATGATATATTTTACAGACCAGGAAATTGACGATCTCTTGATCGAAGACGTGCCTTATTTTGATCTTACGACTTCTATTTTAAGACTGGAGAACAAGCCTGCCAAAATTCAGTTTTTCACACGAGAAGATACGGTGCTGTGTTGTACTGAGGAGGTTATGAAAATATTCAATAAGGTTGGAATACAGACAACGCTTTTTACACCCAGTGGTGAATTTATCGGAAAAGGGATTAAGTTTTTTGAAGGTGAGGGTCTGGCAAAGAACATCCAGGCTGTTATGAGGGCTTCGGAGAACCTTATGGGATTTGCTTCCGGTATGGCCACCCGCACCCGCTTATTGATTGAAAAGGCAAGGGAGATCAATCCTGCAGTGATTATTGCAACAACACGAAAAACAATACCTTACACAAAAAAAATCGCACTGAAGGCTGTAACGGCTGGCGGAGCCATAATTCACAGGCTTGGATTATCCGAGTCAATTCTTGTTTTTGATAACCACTATAGCTTCCTTGGTGGCCTGGAAAATCTTAAAAAAAGAATCAGTGAACAAAAGAACCTTATATCCGGCAAGATCATTACTGTTGAAGTCAAGAATGCTGCGGATGCCAGACTTATTGCCGACGCCGGTATTGACATCATCCAGCTTGACAGGCTGGAATATAAGGAAATAAATATGCTTAAGAAGGAAATCAGTGACATTAATCCTGGTGTTAAAATAGCTGTTACAGGTCATATTACTTTGGATAACGTTGAAGATTTCACAAGAACAGGGGCCGATATACTGGTTACATCATGGCCTTACTTTGGTGAACCGAGCGATTTTATGGTTACGGTTGCGCCGATTTTTGATATATATTAAGAAAGAATCAAGAATCAAGAGTCAAGAGCCAAGAATCAAGACAAAAGATTAAAGATCAAAGATCAAAGATCAAAGACAGGAAGAGGGTAAACGGTAATCTGTAGTTTTGGGTTTGGTGTGGTGGGCTTTTGGTGTTGGTGGAAACTTCGAAAATCGTACATTGTACATTGTAAATTGAAATTGAGCAAAGAGTCAAGAGTCAGAAAGCAGGATAAATGACTAAAAAGCAATACGACATTAGGACAACAGGCCTATGTCAGCTGTGGATCTGAAGTTTTGAACTTTTATGAACAAAATGATGACCTTTCCATGTTGGGCATAAACCCAGGGTATTATGTCAGTTTAGGCCTTTATTCATACCTGATAGCTTGTCCCGGATTAATGCCGGCTGCCATATAGGTCTGACGGCTAACCGTCAGGATGGCGATAAGCAGGACAATAACCATGGCCATTAAAAAATAAACCGGTGTTAACGGAATATGATAGTAAAATTCCCGTAACCAGGAGACAGCAATAAAGTATACGAGTCCCCAGGCAAGAACTGAAGAAAAAGCAATCAGTAACAGGATCTCCCTCAATTGCAGCAAAAACAGCCTAAGGATGCTGGCCCCCATTGTTTTACGGATGCCGATCTCCCGTGTGCGCTGGCTGGTGGTATAAGAAACGAGTCCGAACAGACCAAGGCAGGCAATAAAGACAGCAATGACCGACAAAATCAGAAAAATCCTTGCTGTTTTGCGGATATCGAGATAATGCTCTTTAAGATGGTCATCAAGGAAAAAATAAACAAACGGATAGTCACTGGTAAATTTCTCCCATTCCGATTGTAAAAAGTTAATGGTTTGTTCTTTATCACGGGATGATATTTTAACAGTAAGATAGCCTTCAGGGTTACCATGGATGAGAAACATAATTAAAGCTCCGACAGGATTTTCAAGCGGTTGAAAATTAAAGTCTTTTACCACACCAATAATTTCAAACTTCATGGTTTCCCCGCTTTTGGAATAAAGCATAACCAGTTTTTTCCCGATGGGATCCTTTAATCCCACAATGCGTGCGGCGGTTTCATTAATCACACATGCTGAGGAGTCTGTGCTGACAATGGGATCAAAAAACCTGCCCTCTGATAATTTTATATCATATGTATTCAGAAAGTCATAATTGACAAGGTGAAATGTGAGGTGATAATTTTCTTCAGGAGAAGTATTCTCGAGGTAAAAAGTATTGGAATTAACGATATTTCCGGGTAAAGAGAGTGTATTGGTAGCCTGAAGCACCTGCTCATTTATCAGAATGGCATTTCTGTAATTGTCAAGATTTTTTTTCAGTCCGTCGGGCCTGCGTATGACAACAAGGTTTTCTTTGTTAAACCCGAGGTTTTTGTTCATGGTAAAGTTAAACTGAGCATAGATAATAAATGTCATTGTCAGGATGGCAATGGCAACAAAGAACTGGAAAAAGACAAGACCTGTTCGCAGGAAGTTGCTGCTGGAGCCATGACGGAGCCAGGTGCGCATGACAACAATGGGGTCAAATGAAGATAAAAAGAAAGCAGGATATAATCCGGCAAACAAGCCAACAATGGTAACCAGAGCAAATAACCACAGGAGCCCTTTTGGTGTTGCCAGTTGTGAAAGTGACAGGTGCAGATTAATATATTGATTAAACAGGGGTAGTAATAATTCGGCGAAGAGCAAAGCCATTACCAGTGATAAAAAAGTAATCAGCAAAGACTCGGTCAGGAACTGTCTTATTAAAACCTTTTTATCGGATCCTGCAATTTTTCGTATACCGACTTCCCTGGCCCTGTTGGCAGTGGTGGCTGTGGCAAGATTCATGAAATTAATACAGGCTACAATGAGGATAAGAAGGGCAATGGATGTAAATATATAGACATATTGTATATTCCCCGCAGGTTCTAATTCGACTTCAAAATCAGACTTTAAATGAATATCCAGCAGGGGCTGGAGTACAAATTCATAACGGTCATTGGTTCCTTTTATCTCATTTTTTCCCAGGTTAATCATTTCATAATAAGCAGGCTCAACATATTTTTCAACTAAACCATTGAGTTTTTCCTTCAGTAATTTTTTATCAGCACCTTCTTCAACCTGAAGGTAGGTATAGAAATTATTCATGATCCAGGAGTCATGGTGAAGGTATTTGTACAATGTTGACAATGAAGCCACCATATCGAAATGAATGTGGGAATTATGGGGAATATCCTCCATGATTCCTGTTACTTCATAATAAGTTGAATCATTCTCAATCCTGAGTTTTTTACCCAGCACATTTTTTTCTGTGCCAAAATACCGTTGAGCAGCTTTCTTACTTAAAACAATACTTTCAGGTTTGCTGAGGACAATTGAGGGATCTCCTGCTATCAGCGGGAATGAAAATAAATTAAAAAATGCTGAATCGGCAAAAATAATGTTGTCTTCATTGAACTTGATTTTGTCATATCGGACAAGCCATGCTCCGAAACGGCCAACTCTTACAGCTCTTTTAATTTCAGGAAATTCTTTTTCCAGTGTCGGGGCCAAAGGTGCTGCGGTAACAGCATGGTTCAGTTTGTTACCCGAAACATTCCCCCGTATGCCAATGCGGTATATATTCTTTGCATTCCGGTGAAAACGATCAAAACTGTATTCATATTCAGCATACAGGAATATAATAATACTGCATGAAAGACCTGTGGCCAGGGCGAGAATATTGACCAGGGTATAGGATTTATACTTGTAAAGTATACGAAGGGCCACTTTGAAAAAATTACCCGTCATTTGCTGAATTGATTAATACATTGATTAATAATTTTCCAAATAGTATGCCAAAAATTATATAAGACTATAATACAGATATTTAAAAAAATCTTTCTGATTTTCTGCTTCGTGAAGTGTCCGCTTTTGATACACTTCCTGTTCGGTTAAGTTAAACTGATGATTGTATATAGATCAAGAAATCTTTAAACATCAGAAAAGGAATTATCATTCGATTGTGATAAGAAACCTGAAGTAAGATAAATTTTTATCGACAGTTTTAAAAGAGTATTTGATTCTTTCAGAAGAAATTTTGGCTAATTCGATAAAACCCAGTCCGGCCCCGCCTTTGTGTGAAAACTGTCCGTCAGTAATGGTGGATTTATAAAGCTCCTTAAGTCCATGATTATCAAGCTTATTTAAATGATCCAACCTGTCTGATAGTTTTGGAATTTTATTTTTTTCTATAAGGTTTGAAGAAATCAGGATATACTTTTTATCCTTTTTATGGATAGAAAAACGGGGCAGATATTTTGTATCAGTCTGCTCTGACAGTTTATCATCAGCCGCGTATTTCATAATATTTTCAAGTGACTCTATCATCACGAGCAGTATTTTTTTGTAAATATTGGTTTGAATACCAAGAAATACGACCTTGCTTTTTAACTCATTAATAAGAATACCGATCGTATCGTACCGAATATTGCCAGTAAAATTAATGATAAACTCACTATCGTTCTGTGAACGCATAAATGATATTGAATCAGGTGAAATTTAGTTCAAAATTATTGAAAAGTTGTTACTTTCAAAAATTATTCCAGATTGTCTGTAAACATCCCGTTATCTTCCTGCCGGTATCCTTCGTCTTCCTGCAGCCGGCCTGACTGTGAAGCCATAACGGCTAACCGGTCACATCTCTCATTCTCAGGATTATCAGCATGGCCTTTTATCCATATAAACCTGACCTTATGCTGACGATAGATTTCCAGAAACCGTAACCAGAGGTCCTGGTTTTTTTTCTTACGGAAGCGTTTTTTTTCCCACTCAAAAACCCAGCCTTTTTCAACGGCATCAGCTACATAGCGTGAATCTGTGTAAATTGTCACTTCTGAATCCGGAATCTTAAGCGCTTCCAATGCAACGATTACTGCCAGTAATTCCATACGGTTGTTGGTTGTAAGTCTGAATCCGCCCGAAAGTTCCTTTCTGTGCCGGCCTGAAAGTAAAACCACACCGTAGCCTCCCGGACCAGGATTACCGCTTGCAGCTCCGTCAGTATATATTGTAATTTCAGGAGACACGGTTGAGTTGTATGCCTGTGGTTGATAGAAACAGTTTTATGGCAATAGCCAACAATATGATGCCGAATATTTTTTTTAGGATCAATATTCCGGTTGTCCCCAGCAATTTTTCAACTAAACGGGTGGCTTTTAATACAATGTATACAATGATCATATTCAGGCTTAACGCGATAAGAATGGTCCAGACACTGTATACTGCCTTGAGTGAAAGTATGGTTGTCATGGTTCCGGCACCGGCAATAAGCGGGAAAGCCAGTGGAACGATAGAAGACTGTTTGTTTGATTCGTATTTGAAAACCTCAATACCCAGCACCATTTCAATGCCCAGCAATAAAAGCACAATAGAACCGGCAATGGCAAAAGATGAAACATCTACCCCGAACAAATTCAAAAACAGTTCACCGGCAAAGAGAAACAACAGCATCAGCATGAAAGAAACCAGGGTTGCTCTTTCAGCATCAATATGGCCGGTCTTGCGTTTGATATCAATGATGATCGGTATTGATCCGGTGATATCTATGACAGCAAAAAGAACCATGAAAACCGTTACAATGTCAACAAATCTGAATGCCATTTTTTTAAGAAATAAGAATCAAGACAATAGAACAAAGAACAAAGATAAGAGACAAGGGACCGGGGACAAGGAAAAAAACTATTCAACATGTGTAACTTCAATCTATTGCATTATTTTCATTTCCTCAACCAGATGCGAAGCGCCGGCATATTTGTCAATAATGAATAGCACATACCTGATATCGACACATATACAACGCTGAAGATCGGGTTCAAAGATAATATTTCCTGTCATGGCTTCCCAGTTACCATCAAATGCCAGTCCGATAAGATTTCCTTCAGCATTCAGAACGGGGCTTCCTGAGTTTCCACCGGTAATATCATTGTTGGTTATAAAGCACACGGGCATGATGCCTTTTTCTCCGTAAGGGCTATAGTCTTTGGAAGCAAATAACGCTTTCAGTTTCTCAGGCACGAAAAATTCACGGCTCGAAGAATCTTCTTTCTGCATTACACCGCGAAGTGTTGTAGTGTAATCATATTGTACGGCATCCCTGGGGAAATAATCCTGAACAGTGCCATAGGTAAGACGCATTGTTGAATTGGCGTCGGGATAAAAAACTTTGTCGTCCTGCATTTCCATTAATCCTGCCATAAACAGACGCATGCCCTTATCATAGTTCAGGTTTATGTGGGCACGTTGTAAATACAGATCACGAAATTTAGACTGTGTGGTCAGGGCTGCCACAAAAGCCATATCTTTTTCAAGGATTTTCCGTGAAGGATGCTGGAGAAACGCATTAAATTTTTCACGGCTGGTAAAAACTGACCGGTCGAACAATTTTTCAATATACCGGTCAACACTGCCTTTGTATTTTGATTGTATTATTCTGAAGAAATCAGGTTGATTTGATACAGGAACATTATCAATAAAGAGCTTTAACATGGCCGATGTTACCTTTTTGTCTGTGGGCGGGTTGTATTCGTCATAGAATTCATCACCCAGGGTTGTTAATACTGCGACAATGGAATCGGTTTTTTCCTTGTTTTCCTGGTCTGTTATTAAAACACTGTATAATTCCATAGCTCTGCCGGCAAAACCAATGATCTCGGTTGAATTAAAGAGACATTCTATGATATATTGTAAAGCATGCTGATAAGGTTTCCGGTCAGCCACTGCATCTCTTATCAGATTTAATGCTGATCCATAGGATATCTTGCGTTGTTCATCTTCGTTTATCCATTGAGTAAACATTTTTTCCAGTTCCTGTTTTTTGTTGTATGTTTTAAGGGCTTTCAAGCCACGGCTTTGCCCGATAGAAAACTTCCAGTAGTTGCTTGACCGGGAATATTTGGAAGCATATTTGATCTGGATGACAGGATCAGCTGTCATATCTTCCATGAGAATATCCTGACGCAGTCCGCGAGTTGTAATGCGGTTTGGATGGATGACATCATTGAGCTCCCTGACTTCATATGATGTCATATACCGTTGGGTACTGCCCGGGTAACCCATAATCATGGTAAAATCACCTTCTTCATAACCTTTAAGAGAAACCGGGAAATAATGTTTTGGTTTCAGGGGTATGTTTTGACTGGAATAAGCCGCAGGCTTACCATCAGGACCTGTATACACTCTGAAAACGCTAAAGTCGCCTGTATGTCTTGGCCACATCCAGTTATCCGTTTCGTCACCGAAATTTCCGATGGAAGAAGGCGGTGCCCCTACAAGCCTGACATCATTAAAAACTTCGTAAACAAGCAGGCAGTAATTGTTTCCGTTAAAAAATGATTTTACCAGGGCTTTATAGTGATTGTCAATGGTTGCATCTTCAACAATCTCCTGGCTGATTTGTCTGATCCTTTCATTTCTTGAATCTTCCGGCATACTGTCATTAAGGGCATGGTTTATGCGCGGTGTCACATCTTCGATACTGACAAGAAAAGTCACCGATAATCCCGGATTGGGCAGTTCATCTTCATGTGTCATTGCCCAGAAACCTTCCTGAAGGTAGTTGTTTTCAACAGAGCTGTGATTCTGAATAGCGTCATAACCGCAATGATGGTTTGTGAGCAACAGACCTTCAG